>JAKITE010000109.1 GCA_021648225.1 Paracoccaceae bacterium | reverse complement strand
CGCACCAGCTCGTTTTCGCGATCTGCTGCAAAGAAAAACTGTTTCAGATCATTGCCGCCAATGGATATAAAATCGGCCATTTCAAAAAACTGGTCCGGCGCAAAAGCAAGGCTGGGGGTTTCCAGCATCGCCCCGATTTTAAGATCGCTTGGCACCACATGGCCTTGGGATTTTTCTTTTTCAATCTCGTTCAACAACCGGCTGCGGGCCTCGCGGAATTCATCAAACTGGGCAATAAACGGAAACATGATTTGCAAGGGCCGACCATTGGCCGCACGGATCAGCGCCTGTATTTGCATGCGCATTACGCCGGGCCTGTCCAGCCCGATGCGAATGGCGCGCCAGCCCATGGCGGGGTTTGGCTCCTCGTTACGTTTCATATAGGGCAGGGCTTTGTCAGAGCCGATATCAAGGGTGCGAAACACCACTGGCTTACCGTCTGCGGCATCCATCACGCGGGTATACAGCTTTGACAGTTCACCGCGCCGTGGAATGCGCGAGCGCACCAGAAATTGTAATTCGGTGCGATACAGGCCCACACCATCTGCGCCCGAAACCTCCAGGCTGGGCAGATCAACCATTAACCCTGCATTCATCTGCATGGAAATGGTCACACCATCCCGCGTTTTTGCGGGCTTGTCGCGCAGGGCGGAATATTCTTCTTTGGCCTGTGCGCGCATTGCCATTTTTTCGCGAAACGCGGTCGCCACATTGTCTTCGGGGCGCAAGTGCACAACACCGACATCGCCGTCCAGCAATATAGGATCATCGTTCAGGGCCTCGCGGGTGATGCGTTTGGCCTGTATCACCAGCGGAATGGCCAAGGATCGCGCCACCACCGCAGCGTGCGATCCGACCGAGCCTTCCTCCAGCACCACGCCGATCAGCTTATGGCCATATTCCAGCAATTCACCGGGGCCAAGATTGCGGGCCACAAGGATGGCATTTTCGGGGATGCCGCGCTCGGATGCGTCTTCGCGGCCCAGCAATATCCGTAGCAGCCGGTTGGCCAGATCATCCAGATCATGCAGGCGTTCGCGCAAATACGGGTCGCTGACCCGCGCCATACGCGACCGCGTAGATGTCTGTTCTTTTTCCACCGCAACTTCGGCCGCCAGACCCGAGGCAATGCCGGCCCGCATCCGCCGACGCCAGCCTTTGTCCTGGGCGAATAGCCGATAGGCGATCATTACGTCATGATGTTCTTTGTCAGGGCTGCCGTAATCTCTGGCCAGAAATCCGTCGATTTCCTCTACCAGTGCATCCAGCGCCACGGTCAGGCGTTGGTCTTCAACCTCGGGGTCGTCCGCGATCGGGTTGGCGATTACCACATGGGATTCGTGTAATAAAACCACACCTTCGGCTACGCCTTCCTGGCCGATGATACCTTTGACAAAAAACGGCCAGGTGTGTTGTGCCCCCATCGACATTTCACCGGGGCTGGTAAAGGCACCCAGCTCGGTCATTTCGGCAATTACCATTGCCACGACTTCCAGCCCGTACACTTCGTCATCATTATAATCGCGGGGGGATTCGTTTTGCACAACCAAAACCCCCAGCACCTCGCCCAACCGTTCAATCGGCACGCCAAGGAAAGATGAAAAAATTTCCTCGCCGGTTTCGGGCATATAGCGAAAGCCGCGCGCGTTGGGCGCATCGGGTTCGTTCACCGGACTGGCGGTTTCGGCCACGCGGCCAACCAAGCCTTGGCCCAGCCGCAAACGGGTTTGGTGGACAGATTCGGGGTTCAAACCCTCGGTCGCGCAAAGCTCCAGCGTGTTTTCATCGCGGCGCAGGTAAATCGAACATACTTCTGCATCCATGGATTTTGCGATCAAGGTGGTGACACGGTCCAGCCGTTCCTGGCCCTCGCCCGCCTCGGCAAGGGTGTCGCGCAGTCTTTTTAGCAAGGTGCGGGAATCAACCCCTTTTGCGTCTGACATGGCTTCCTTCAGGTTGTTCGTTCCAGCTCAAACGCATCATGCAACGACTGCACGGTAAGTTCCATATATTTCCGGTCCACCAACACAGAAACCTTGATCTCCGAGGTGGTGATTACTTTGATATTCACCCCGTCATCCGCCAGATTTTTGAACATTTTTTGCGCCACACCCGCATGGGATCGCATGCCGATGCCAATGATCGAGACCTTGGCAACGTTGATATCCTTATCAAGTTCACGAAAATTGAAATCGCCGCGTTCCTTGGCGTCCATCAGGGCTTTTTCAGCGCGCGGCACATCGGAAACAGGGCAGGAAAACGTCATATCCGTGCGGCCTTCCTCGGATATATTTTGCACGATCATGTCAACAATCACGCCCGCCTCGGCCAGCGGTGTAAAAATTGCCGCCGCCACACCGGGGCGGTCGGCCACCGAAATCAGGGTTAGTTTTGCTTCGTCGCGCGAACAGGCAACGCCGGTAACTACATTGGATTCCATAATATCCTCCTCGGCGCAGACAAGGGTGCCTGCATTATCTGTGTTTTCTTCAAAGCTCGACAAAACCCGCAAGCGCACTTTGTTGCGCATCGCTAGCTCAACCGATCTGGTTTGCAAAACCTTTGCCCCCAATGATGCCATTTCCAACATTTCCTCAAATGCAATTTTTGACAGCTTACGGGCTTTGCCGGTGATACGCGGGTCGGTGGTATAAATACCGTCTACATCCGTATAAATATCGCAGCGTTCGGCATTTTGCGCAGCGGCAAAGGCCACGGCGGTGGTGTCGGAACCGCCACGGCCAAGGGTGGTCACGCGGCCCTCTGGGCTAAGCCCCTGAAAACCGGCAATAATTGCCACCTGCATACCCTCGGCAAATTTTGCATCCAGATTATCGGTCGGGATGCTTTCGATACGGGCGGTGCCGTGGTCGGATGTGGTGTTTACCGGCACTTGCCAGCCTTGCCAGCTGCGCGCATTGATGCCCATTTCTTGCAGCACAATTGCCATCAAGCCTGAGGTAACCAATTCGCCTGACGCAACAATCGCATCATATTCACGCGCATCATAAAACCCCGGCGTGCCGGCAGAGCCGCCTTGTGCGGCCTCGCCAACCCAGCCAACCAGCTTGTTGGTTTCGCCGGACATGGCCGAAACCACAACCGTGACCTCGTAACCGTTTTCGACCTCTTGCTTTACCTTGCGGGCTGCATTGCGGATGCGATCAATATCGGCAACCGAAGTTCCGCCAAATTTCATTACCAGACGTGGCATTATCTATATCCCGAATGTTTTTTGTTTTGGCGTTTCATACAGCCCGTAACCAAAAGGAACAAGGCTGGCAGTATTCCGCAATGCCGCAGCACGGGTTATTGCGTAACCTCGGGATAGGGGGCGATATTGGTGATCAGATAATCAAGCGCGCTATCAATTTTCAGCCGGTGTTCAAGCACGGCAAAATCCACATCACCAGCAACATCTATGCGAATTTCCGCCAGCGAGGCCTCGTAAGCCGCAAAAAACGGATTGCGTTTGATGGCGCTTAACAGCATCGGGTTGGATGGGTTCAGGGTTGATGCCAGATCTTCGATCATTTGTGCGTAAACATCCGGTTGTTCCGCCTGCAATTCATCCAGCAAGCCCTGCAAATCATCCTGCCCCTTGGCAATCGCCCGATTGGTAAAGCTTTGGCCGCCATTGCTGCCATTGGCCATTTGTGCGGCAACAGCATCGACATTTGCATCCAGCAACAGGTTTACCGATTGCATGACCTGCCAGGTATCCGTTGTATAAGCCCGCCGCACCAAGCGGGCATAGGTCGCGGCCAAGCTGCCGGTCTGGGCAGCGGCAATGCCGAAATAGGTGGTTCTGTCACCATATTGACGATGCAATTCCAGATATTTCATGGAGCGATCGCAAAACCCGAGCCGTTCATCGGCATCAAATTCAGGCAAGGCATCTGTGGAATCCTGTGCAAAACTGACATCCTCGCTGCACAGAATATGGTCACCATCCCATGCAGGAATATTGGTTTGGTTGATGGGTGCGTCCGGTTTGGAATTGCCAAAAATTGCCAAAACCCCGCAAGAGGACAGCAAGGCCGTTGCAGCAAGTAACAAAGTTAAACGTTTCATTTGGCACCTTTGGGTTCATAACCGGTTGCATCACAAAGCAGGTCAGCCTTGCCGCTGTCAATTGATTGCCTCAGCTGTCGGCAATAGCTTGCTAGTTTGTGCGCTTGTTTGACCATGGTAGCGGCAAAACCGGCACCCCGTCCTCGATCAGGCTGCGGGCCTCTTCGGGTTTGGCTTGGCCAAATATTGCGCGTTCCGGCGCATCACCCGCATGGATTTTCCGCGCTTCGGTGGCAAAATTGGCGCCGACATTATCCGCAGATTTTTCGATTTTGGCCCGTAATTCTTTTACCGCCTGTTCCGCAGCTGATGCGGGCGCAGAAAGTGGCGTTTCCTCGGGGCGGTTTTTTGCCGGAACCCGCGGTGCCATGATGGCTTTTTCAATATTGGCCCCGCCGCAAACCACACAGGAAATCAGCCCCCGGGTTTTTAGCCGGTCAAAATCCGCATTTGATCCGAACCACGAATCAAACTGGTGGTCATTGCTGCATTTTAGGCTGAATTTGATCATATTCGTGTCATATTTCTGAAATTACCCTTGGATTTAACCCCGAATAAGGGGAAGATTGCAATGGCCGGATTTAACTGGGCAAATGTAGCATTGGTTTATGAGGATTTTATGACAAGATTTTTAGCGGTTTGTATTTTGTTGCTGGGGTTTTCCTCTGCGGCAAAAGCAGAATATGTGCGCTGCACCCCTGATCAGCAAGCATCATTGGAACGCGCAATTTCCGGGGCGTTTGATGCGCTTTCGGCGGCAACGGTTGCGATAAATTCAAGCAATGGTGCCTATCGGCAATGGTTCGGCATCTGGGATCCGGTGCGCGCCAAACAGGTGCGTCGCACAATGGCTGCATTAAAAACCCATATCCGCACCAGTAAAACCACCTATTTTTGCGCCCAGAATGGTGAGCAAAACTGTGATGCCTCCACCTATGCCAATGTATTTCCCAATGATCCCTCAACCATTTATATCTGCCAGAATTATTTCAACCTGCCGGTTTTAAGCGAATCCGATTTTCAGGCGGTTTTTGATTCGGGCACGCAGGCGGGCACCATTATTCATGAAATGTCCCATTACGATGTTGTCGGGGGCACCGATGATCTGTGTTATAATCGCGGAGTTTGCTCCGATTATGCCCGCCGCACACCGGGCCGCGCCGTTCATAACGCCGATTCATACCAGTATTTTGCCGAAGATGCGTTTTTGAAACAGCGCTAGATTTAACGGCTGGCGCGACGGTCGCGGCGGCTGCTCATGGGTTGGAAAGCCACCGAAACATGGGTCTCGCAATAGGGTTTTCCGGGGTCAACCGGATGGCCGCAAAACCAGAATTCGTCAGTCGCAGGGTCACCGATGGGCCATTTGCAGGTGCGTTCGGTCAGCTGCATCAGGGTTAGCTTACGGGCTTTTTCCTCGATCTTTTTGACATTGGCCAAGGCCTCGGCGCTGACTTCATTGGCCGAGCGTTGCGGCGGTAATGGCTTGCCGGCAATAATAATCGGGCGGGGGCGCGGAATTGGCGGGTGAATATTCACCACCGGCACTTCTTTTTTCTGTTTTCCAACCCGGGTTGGTGCGGGTTTTTCAACCTTTGGCTTGGCAGCGGCCGCGGGTTTTGGCGCATTTGCGGTGGTGGCTTTGGCGGCTTTTGCCGGACGGTTGGAAAGGCCAAGGCGATGCACCTTGCCGATCACCGCATTGCGGGTGACGCCGCCCAGTTCGGTTGCGATCTGGCTGGCGCTTTTGCCGTCACCCCACATGGTTTTCAGGATCTCAACGCGATCATCGGTCCAAGCCATTTTATTCTCCGGAATTTTGTAAACAAGGCTTTATAATAGTTTTGGTGCGCAGGAGTTACAAGACCACCCGCTTCAATTCATTGACTCCCCTTATACATTGCGTCATTTACCAAAATACACCCGATGTTCGGGTGGTTTCAATTTGTCAAACAGGAGAAACAGACGTGATAAGCCCCGTATTACCAACATATGCGCGGGCACCGCTTTCATTCGTGAAAGGTCAGGGCCCTTGGCTAGAAACATCGGACGGAACCCGCTATCTGGATATGGGGGCTGGCATTGGCGTCTGTTCCCTTGGCCATGCGCACCCGACTTTGATTGCCGCATTGGAAACACAGGGCCGACGTTTGTGGCATACCTCCAACCTATACGAAATTCCCAACCAGAAAGCCTTGGCCGAAAAGATCGTCGCCAACACCTTTGCCGACACGGTTTTCATGACCAATTCCGGCACCGAGGCAATTGAATGCGCCGTCAAGATGGTGCGCAAACATTTCAGCCATGCAGACCAGCCCGAGCGGGTGGAAATCATTACCTTTCAGGGCGCGTTCCATGGCCGTTCCTCTGCCGGTATTGCGGCATCTGGCAGTGCCAAAATGGTGGATGGATTCGGGCCGGTATTGTCCGGATTTGTGCAAGTGCCTTTTGCCGATATTGATGCGGTGCGCGCTGCGATCACCAATAAAACAGCCGCGATAATGGTAGAACATATTCAGGGCGAGGGCGGCATTCGGGTTTTTCCTTGTGCCGATATGCGCCTGCTGCGTGAAATATGCGACGAAAACGGATTGCTGCTGGTGATCGATGAAATCCAGAGCGGCATGGGGCGAACCGGCAAGCTGTTTTCCCATGAATGGTCAGGCATTACCCCCGATATCATGACCATCGCCAAAGGCATTGGCGGGGGCTTTCCGCTGGGCGCTTGTGTGGCAACTGAACGGGCAGCATTGGGCATGGTTGCGGGCACGCACGGGTCAACCTATGGCGGTAATCCTTTGGCTTGTGCGGTGGGTTGTGCCGTGATGACGGAGATTTTATCGGATGGTTTTCTGGAAAATGTCAGCCGTCTTTCGGGGCATCTGCGCCAAGGGCTGGAAAGCATTGTTGCCACCCACCCCAAGGTTTTTACCGGCGTGCGCGGCGAAGGTCTGATGCTGGCTTTGCAATGCAAAGTTCCGAATATGGATGTTGTGCATGCGGGCTATGACGCCAAGGTTCTGGTGGTTCCGGCGGCTGATAATGTGGTGCGCTTGCTGCCGCCGCTTAACATGGAAACTTTTGAACTAGATGATGCGCTATGGCGGCTGGAAGAAGCTGCCAATGCGGTAGAGGCCAAATTATGAACCATTTTCTAGACATCCACAAAACCGGTGCGGATGATTTACGCGGCATGATTGATACCGCCAAACGCATCAAAAACGCCCGTGCAGGCCTGCCAAAAGGCACACCGGACGAAGATCAGGCGTTGAAAAACCACATGGTTGCGCTGATTTTTGAAAAACCGTCTACCCGCACGCGGGTTTCGTTTGATGTTGGTGTGCGCCAGATGGGCGGGCAAACTATGGTATTGTCTGGTTCCGATATGCAGCTTGGTCACGGCGAAACCATTGCCGATACGGCGCGGGTTTTATCGCGCTATGTTGACATGATCATGATTCGCACATTCGACGAAACTACGCTTTTGGAAATGGCTGAATATGCATCTGTGCCGGTGATAAATGGCCTGACCGATCGCACCCATCCTTGCCAGATCATGGCGGATGTTTTGACATTTGAAGAACATTCCGGCCCGATAAGTGGCAAAAAAGTTGTCTGGACCGGTGACGGAAATAATGTCTGTGCCAGTTTTTTACATGCGGCAGGGCAATTCGGGTTTGACCTGACCATAACAGGGCCGGATTCTTTGGCGCCCGAGGCCGAATTTGTCGGCTGGGCGCGCGACAAAGGCGTGCGTATCACGCTGGAACCCGATGCTGCAAAAGCCGTGATCGGGGCTGATCTGGTGGTGGCCGATACCTGGATTTCCATGCATGACAGCCAATCGAAACGCGAGCGCCGCCATAACCAGCTGCGGCCTTATCAGGTCAATGCGGAATTAATGGCGCAGGCCAACCCTGACGCAATATTCATGCATTGCCTGCCCGCCCATCGTGGCGAGGAAGCAACAAACGAGGTGATGGATTCCGCCCAATCGGTGGTATTTGACGAGGCCGAAAACCGCCTGCATGCCCAAAAAGCCATCATGCGCTGGTGTTTGGGGAAATAACCCGAACCGCACTACTGGCCCTGACCTGCGGAAAGGGCCAGTAACATCTATAATTCAGACATCCCAGCCAAGCGTCACCGCCAACCCGCCATTTTCGGCATTGTCAAGCTCCAGCGTGCAGCCAAGGCTATCGGCCAGATCCTGAACAATGGCCAACCCCAAACCGGTGCCTTCGCGCGATGGGTCCAGCCGTTTACCGCGCTGCAAAACCTCGTTTAGCTGGGCTTTTGCAACCCCGGGGCCATTATCGGTGATGGTTAACCGGACCTTGCCATTATCCTGAACCGCCGTAACCACAATTTTATCTTTGGTCCATTCGCGGGCGTTATCCAGCAGATTGCCAAGCATTTCCAGCAGGTTGAATTCATCAAACGGCGCGGTAATATCGGTGGGAATATCAATTTGCCAATCAATAGGATTTTTTGACGGCAGCTTGGAAATTGCATTTACCATGCGGGTAACCACCGGCAAAACCGATATGGATGTGGTTGCAGCAGGGCCAATTCTGCTGCGTGCCAATTCGCGTTCGACAAAATGGGCCATGGCGTTGGTTTGGGCATTTATGTCATCGGCCAATGCATCCATGCCCGCCTCGCGAATTTGCTGGGCCAAGGCCCGCATCACGGTTAGCGGCGTTTTCAGTCCATGCGCCAGATTTCCGGCATGATTGCGCGCCTGAAGCAGGTTTTCCTGTTGCTTGTCTAGCAACTGGTTAACCTCTGACACCAAAGGCGCAACCTCGGCTGGCAGGTTATCGGGCATATGATGGGATGATCCGCTGCGGATTTTATTTATCTCTACGCGAATTTCTTCCAGCGGGCGCAGGCCGATGCGCACCTGTAACCAAGCCGCAAAAATAAGCGCAACCGCCAGGACCGAAAGCCAAAGCACCAGTTTTTTGTCAAATTTAAGGGCTGTGGCCTGAATTTGGTCATAATCCGTGGCCACCGAAAGGGTTAATTCGGTTGGCGCAGTATCTTCGCCAATGGTCACGATCCAGCTAAGGGCAATGACCTCCTTGCCGGCCAAATCAATGCGCTGGCTTTCCTGAACACCCAGGCTGGTCGGCTGTGCCAGTTCCATTTTCAAATCCCAAAGCGATCGGGAATGCAGCGGTTTTGTGTCAGCTGCATTAATTTGCCAGTAAAGCCCGCTAAACGGTTGGTCAAACCGCTGGTCTGCCAGCGGGTAAATAATAAACTGGCCCTCGGGGTCAATTTCAATATTGGCGGTAAGCTGTTGCAAATGCGTGGCCAGTTCGCTTAGCACCCGGTCTTCAAAATAGGTTTTGAAAAAATAGCTGAACGTAATGCCGGTTGCCAATAAAGCCAGCAAAACCGATATGCTGGCGGACACCAATAACCGAAGGCTAAGGGAGTTGGTTTTCATTCCCCAAATTCAGCCAGATAATAGCCAAACCCGCGTTTGGTGCGTAAAACATCAGTTTTCAACTTGCGCCGCAATCGCCCGACCAGCACTTCGACAGCGTTGCTATCGGGTTCCTGATCCTGAAAATAAATTGCGGTGGCCAGTTCTTCTTGCGAGGCAACCT
>JAKITE010000108.1 GCA_021648225.1 Paracoccaceae bacterium | reverse complement strand
AGCGCAGCAAAACCAGATCATCCAGAGTTTCGTTTTTCCAGGAAATCTTGCCCTGAACCTGGTCCTCAATCACGGTTTCGCCGGTTTTAGGTGCTTTTAACCGCACCACAAAAGGCAGGTCCGGCGTTTCGGTGGCATCGCGCCAAGGCGACTGGAACAGCGGCGGCTGTTTGGCCGCGCGGGCCTTTTCGCGAAAATCATTGATTTCCTCTTTGGTGGAATAACACCGATAGGCACTGCCGTTTTCAAGCATTTCAAGCGCAACCTGCTGATGCCGCCCGATCTGTTCAAACTGGCTAACCGCATCCCCGTCCCAATCCAGCCCCAGCCATTTCATCGAGGTCAGTATCGCCTCGGTCGCTTCGGGGGTTGAACGGGCGCGGTCGGTGTCTTCGATCCGCAGTAAAAACCTGCCACCATGATGGCGGGCAAAAAGCCAGTTAAACAGCGCTGTGCGCGCGCCACCGATATGCAAATATCCGGTGGGAGAGGGCGCAAAACGCGTGACAACAGGGGTGCTAATGGACATCGCATTAACCTTTCAGAAACCATAAAAATATAAAGTTAAAAAGCTATTAAGCCAAGCCAGCGCCAAGGACAAGTTCACCCGTGAAACAATGGATATCAGCCGAATGGGAAGCCCAGCGGCATAGCCTTGTTTTATGGTGTCCGGTTTTCTTTGGTTGCGGCATTTACCTGTATTTCTCTTTCCCGTTTGAACCATCTTTTCGGCTGGTTCTGGTTTTGGTTTTTATATTGCTCTGCGTATTTCTACTGGCGCTTTTGGCGCAAGGCGTGGTGCGTATCGGCATGATTATCGTGATTCTATTGATTTCCGGTTACTTAACCGCCAGCTATCGCAGTTTTTCGGTTGCCGCGCCGGTATTGGAATTTCGCTATTATGGTCCGGTCGAGGGCCGCATTATCAAGATTGATAAATCCAGCAGCCAAGCGTGGCGGGTGCTGTTGGACCGCGTCGTCATGACCGAAATACGCCCCGGGCGCACGCCCGAACGGGTGCGGGTGTCTTTGTTTGGCTATTTGCCCGACGGGATTTTGGCGATTGGCAATCGGGTGACCGTGGTGGCCAATATGTCGCCGCCCGGTGCGCCCGCTGAACCGGGCGGCTTTGATTATCGGATGATGGCATGGTTTGACCGGATCGGCGCGGTCGGGTTTTCGCGAACGCCGCTGATGGAAATGCGGCCTTACGGTGATAATGGCCGTAGGCTTGACCGGCTGCGTGCCTATATTTCAGGTTTTGTTGCCAACAGTATTGGTGGTCAGAACGGCGCATTTTCAGCGGCCATTCTGACCGGAGAACGCAGCCGTATTGACCAGACAATTCTGGCCCAGCTACGCGCATCGAATCTGGCGCATTTATTGGCGATTTCCGGTTTGCATATGGGGCTTTTGACCGGATTTGTTTATTTGATTGTTCGATACGGGCTGGCAGCCATCCCCCGTATCGCATTGTATTTGCCCACTAAAAAATTCGGCGCAATGGCGGCTTTGCTGATCGGCCTTGGCTATCTGTTTATTTCCGGCGGTTCTGTGGCGACCCAGCGCGCGTTTATCATGGTTGCGGTTGTTCTTGTCGCGGTGATGCTGGACAGGCCGGCCTTTACCCTGCGCGCCGTGGCGCTGGCGGCAATGATAGTGCTGATCGCACGCCCCGAAAGCCTGAACGAGGCCGGGTTCCAGATGTCATTTGCCGCCACCACCGCATTGATTGGCGTGTTTGAAATTTTGCGTCGAAAAACATGGTGGCGCGAGGCTCGATATGGCCGATTGGCCCGTTTTATGCCGTTTATTGCCCTGATCATTACCTCTTCGGTGGCTGGGTTGGCCACCGCGCCGATCTCGGCTTTTCATTTTAACCAGCTTGCCAAATTCGGGTTGATGGCAAACCTGCTATCGGTGCCGGTGATGGGTTTGCTGGTGATGCCGGCTGCGGTTATTGCCGGGGTGATGTCCATTTTCGGGCTTTCGGACCCGGCTTTTTGGGTGATGGGGCAGGGGGTTGGCTGGATTCTGGGGGTGGCGGATTTTTTTGCAAGCTTGCCCGGTGCGGTTATTCCGGTTAAATCGGCCTCGCCCATGGTTTTACCGGTGGTGGTTTTTGCCGGATGTTTGTTTTTTCTGGTGCAAGGGGTTTTGCGGTTTTCCGGTTTTTTTTTGCTGATAATTGTCATTTTTATTTGGCAACAAACCCCCAGACCGGATATTTTAATTGATGAAAACGGTGCCTTGCTGGGGGTGATGATTGACGGGCAAAGGGTTCTGAACAAAGAAACCGCTTACCGGTTTTCAGCGGGTTCCTGGCTTGAAAATGACGGGGATTTGGCATCGCAACAAGAAGCATTTCAAAGGCCGGGATTTACTGTTGAGGGCACCCAAACCCGCGCCACACTTGAAAACGGCTGGCAGGTGGTATTGGAGCGCTCAAAACCCGAGGGGGTTGCCGAGGGGTTTGATTGCGTGGAAAACCAGATATTTATTGCGCCCAAATGGCCAGACCCGCCTATGGGGGGCTGTGTTTTCATTGGCCAATCCAGTTTTGAAAACGGTGCCATGGCCATATATTTTGAAAACGGATTTCCCGAAATACGCCATGCCGCGCCGGATTTTCCGCAACGGCCATGGAATAATGGCGGCAGGCCCTATCAATAGGTGCGGATCAACCCGACCAGCTTGCCCTGGATTTTCACCTGATCCGGCTGGTAAATGCGGGTTTCATAAGCAGGGTTTTCGGCCTCTAGTGCAATGGTAGAGCCGCGCCGCCGCAAGCGTTTCAGCGTGGCTTCCTGATCTTCGATCAAGGCCACAACAATATCACCGTTTTCCGCATCGGTCTGTTCATGGATAATGACAATATCACCACTGATAATCCCCGCATCCACCATCGAATCGCCTTTGACTTCCAGCGCGTAATGTTTGCCGGTAGTGGTCAGCATTGACCCCGGCACCGCAATGTTGCGCGAAACATGTTGAATGGCCTCGATCGGGGTGCCGGCCGCAATTTTGCCCATTACCGGCAATTCAAACGAATCCATGCGAATATCAATGGCCGCCGAGGGCGTATCAACCTTGGAACCCTGAATGACCGAGGGCTGAAAACCGCCCGGTTCGCGCAGCATTGCATCGGGCAGTTTTACAATTTCAATGGCTCGGGCACGATGGGCCAGACGGCGCACAAAGCCCCGTTCTTCCAATGCGGTAATAAGGCGGTGAATACCTGATTTGGAGCGCAAATCCAGCGCCTCTTTCATTTCATCAAAAGACGGCGGAACCCCGTCTGTTTGCACACGTTTATTGATAAACTTCAGCAGATCAAGCTGTTTTTTCGTCAACATGGCAGGCCCCTTTGAGAATTCACCTTGCCTGCGTTCTATATGTGTTCCTGTTTTGTGTCAATATATTTCTACAACAGAACGCACTCCACAGCCGCGCCAGCGGGCAATGCATCGGCAAAAGGTGCGCGAACCATCAGCGCGTTTGATTGCGCCATTATCGACATGGCACCGCTATCCTGATTGTCGGAAACCGAACATTTCCCACCTGAAACATAGGCGCGCATGTAATGTTCGCGCGGGCCATTCTTGCCAATTGCGCTTGTCAGTTCAAAGGTTTGGCGCGGTAATGCCCGCGCGGGCAGGCCCAGCATTGCGTCAATTGCAGGGCGCACAAACACCTGCGAGCAAACCATAGAGGATACCGGATTTCCCGGCAAGCCGATCATCAATGCCGCATCAAGCATGCCGGCAATCAGCGGTTTTCCGGGGCGCATGGCAATTTTGTAAAAATCCAGCTTCAGGCCCAGTTCTGCCGCCATCGGGTTAATCAGATCATAATCGCCAACCGAAGCCCCGCCGATGGTCACCACCATATCGGCGCCCAAAGCCAGCGCAAAAACCTGTTTCAGGCTTTTGCGATTATCCCGCGCAATCGGCAATAACCGCACCTCGGCGCCTTGGGATTCCAACACCGCCTTAAGCGCGTAATTATTGGAGCAAATAATTTGCGAACGCCCCGGAACCTCGCCCGGTTGCACCAGCTCATCCCCCGTGGCAATCACCGCCACGACCGGTTTTTTACGCACCGGAACCTGCGCGATATTCATCGAGGCCAGCAGGCCAATATCAGAAGGGTTCAATCGGCGCGGCGCATGTACAACATCGCCAATCTTGAAATCCGAGCCTTTCTTGCGAATATGATCTCCGCCGCCGGGCAGCTCTGTAAGGGTCATTACATCTTTGTCACGCGAAGTATTTTCCTGCATCAATACCAGATCAGCGCCTTTGGGCACCGCGCCGCCGGTAAATATCCGCACCGCTGTGCCGCGGGTCACTAGGCCATCAAATTCGCCCCCCGCTGGGGATTCGCCGATGATCTGGAATTCTGCCCCAAGCACCAGATCCCGGCGCTGCATCGCATAGCCATCCATGGCCGAGGCATCAAACGGCGGCTGGTCGCGCATGGCGGTTACATCCTGGCTTAAAACCCGGGTATTGGCGTCGCGGATATCCACGGTTTCGGTTTCGGTCTGTTTGCACAGGGCCAATATGCGGGTCAGAGCGTCTTCTACGGAAATCATCACTCAGCCTTTCCATTGCTTAACTGCATTTCTTCCCATTCAGCATATGTAGTTTTTGTGCCCTGAATCTTCCATTCAGTGCGGCCATTTGCTGCGCGGCCAAAAATTACAGCGGCTGCCGCACTCGGGCTGGAAAAAGCGAAGTTTTTGGTGAATTCTGAACCTTTATCTGTAACCAGAATTACACCATTTTCTATTAACTGAGTCCTTATTCGATTATATGTCGAGTCCCACGATGCCTTGCCAACCCAAATTTTGCGTCCCGTGGAACCTGCTTGCACAACAACTTCTCCAGCTGAAATTACTGCCTTTGCCATGATATTCATTTTTGGCTATCGATTTCGAAGGTCGGAGCATTTTCAATTTGTGATGATTTGATAATTGCAGGTTTTATGTCAGCCGTTTTGTCTAAGAAAACATCAATACGAAGCGCAGGCAAAACAATCATCAAATTGTCTAGAAATTCCTCCATATTTGCTGTGGCTGCCTCGCTAAGGCTTGATCGCGTTGGTTTATTTCCATTTTCCAATTTTATTTTACCAACCGTCAAAGCAATCTCGACCAGTCTGGATTCAAGGTATTTGACATGGGCCTTGTGTAAATTATTAGCTGCGGAGCTAATGAGAACCGCGAGCTCCCACCAATCCTTAGTTTTTGCATGCTCTCGCAACCGGTTGCCAATATCTTCCGACTCGCCAACATATGCCAGCGGACCATTTTCATTTTCGCCAAGTAAAACATAGACGCCTGTGTGGCTGGATTCATTTCTTTGCAGCGCTTGTATGATTTTAGTGCGTGGCGTCAGCAAAACATCGCCGGTCCAGCCAAACAGTTCTGCTGTTTGCATTCCATCTGGATTGCCATCAACAAAATATAATTCTAGCGAGCGTCCTTTGCTCATCACTCTGCCTCGAACAAGCCGGATTTTCCGCCGTCTTTCAGCACCAGCCGAACATCGGAAATCACCATGGTTTTATCCACCGCCTTGACCATATCGTAAATGGTCAGCCCGGCCACGCTCACGGCGGTCAGGGCTTCCATTTCAACGCCGGTCTGGCCGGTGTTTTTAACGGTGGCAGCAATATCAATGCCGCCACGGGCCTCGTTCACGGCCAGTTCCACCGCTACTTTGGAGAGCATCAATGGATGGCAAAGCGGGATCAGGTCATGGGTTTTTTTTGCCCCCATAATGCCCGCCAGTCGCGCCACCGACAAAACATCGCCTTTTTTGGCGCGGCCCTGTGCAACCAGCGCCAGCGTTTCGGGCTGCATTGTAATAAAACCCTTGGCAATGGCCACACGGCTGGTGATTTGTTTTTCGGATACATCCACCATATGGGCAGCGCCTGATGCATCAAAATGGGTAAACTCTGGCATTATCCGGCCTCCGGCAACCAAGGGGATGATAGTATTTCACGGGTGGCGGATTCTACATCCGCCTGGCGCATCAGGCTTTCGCCGATTAGAAAGCTACGCACGCCGTAACGGGCCATCGCCGCCAGATCATGGCGATCTGTCAGGCCGGATTCGCCAACAATCATACGGCCAACCGGCACGGATGACGCCAGATCACGGGTTACATCCAGCGATACCTCGAAGGTTTTCAAATTACGGTTATTGATGCCGATCATTGGCGATGTCAGCTTGGCGGCGCGCTCCAGTTCGGGCATATCATGCACCTCGATCAACACATCCATATCCCATTCAATGGCGGCGGCTTCCAGTTCGGACGCCTGATCATCGGAAACGCTGGCCATGATGATCAAAATGCAATCGGCACCCAAGGCGCGCGCCTCGGCCACCTGATAGGTGTCATACATGAAATCCTTGCGCAGGCAGGGCAGGTCTGTGGCCTCGCGGGCTTCTTGCAAAAATGCATCCGCGCCCTGAAAGCTGGGGGTATCGGTTAAAACCGAAAGACAGGTCGCACCGCCACGTTCATAAGCTTGCGCCAAGGCTGCCGGATCAAAATCCGCACGAATAAGCCCTTTTGACGGGCTGGCTTTTTTGATCTCGGCAATCAAGCCATAGCCGCGCTGTCCGGCCCGCACAAGTGCCTCATAAAAGCCACGCGGCGGGGATTGCGTGCGGGCTAGTTCCTCTATATTGGCCAAAGGAGTTCTGGCTTTATTGCTGGCAATTTCTTCCAGTTTATAGGCTTTGATTTCATCTAGCACATTCATGTTTTTGCCTCAGAGGTGATTTTTGCAAGTATCTGGATGCATTTCAGTGCTGCGCCGCTATCAATGCTTTGCGCCGCCATTTCTGCACCATCCGGCAGGTTTGAAACTTTTTCGGAAATCAGCAACGCCGCTGCTGCATTTAACAGCACCGCATCGCGATAGGCCGATTTTTCACCGGCCAGCAATGCCCGAAATGCCAAGCCGTTTGTTTCGGGGGAACCGCCCAGAATTGCCGAAAACGGATGCACGGGCAGGCCTGCATCTTCGGGGGTGATCTCAAATTCACTGATTTCACCGTCTTTTAGCTGCGCCACATAGCTGTGGCCAGCGATAGACAATTCATCGGTGCCATCGCCGCCATGCACCAGCCATGCGGCTTCGCTGCCCAATTCGCGCAAAACTTCGGCCATTGGCACAATCAAATCCCGAGAATATGCGCCGGTAAGCTGGCGTTTTACACCGGCAGGGTTGCTCAGGGGGCCAAGAATATTAAACAAGGTTCGCGTGCCGAGTTCCTGTCGCGCGGGCATCACATATCGCATCGCTGGATGGTGCATGGGGGCCATCATAAAGCCGATACCGGCCTGTTGTAATGCTTTTTCAACCACTTCGGGGCCGACCATGACATTGACCCCCATCTGGGCCTGCACATCGGCCGTGCCTGATTGGCTGGACAGGTTTTTATTGCCGTGTTTAGCGACCACTTGGCCGGTGCCTGCCACCACAAACGCGGTTGCGGTGGAAATATTTAGGGTAGATTTGCCATCGCCCCCCGTGCCGACGATATCCATCGCGGCTGCAGGAGCGTTAACCTTTTTGCAGCACGCCCGCATGGCGGCAGCGGCGGCGGCATATTCCCCCACGGTTTCGCCGCGTGTGCGCAACACCATCAAAAATCCGCCGATCTGGCTGGGGGTGGCCTTGCCTTCCATGATTTCAGCAAAAGCGGTTTTGGCGTCTGCGGCAGAAAGCGGTGCGTCGATGGCTTTGGCAATGATGGGTTTTAGTATTTCGCTCATGCCAGCTCCAACGTCATATCAAGAAAGTTTTGCAGCAATTTATGGCCGTGTTCCGAGGCAATCGATTCTGGGTGAAATTGCACGCCGTGAATGGGTAATTCGCGGTGCTGCAACCCCATAATAGTTCCGTCTTCAACCTCGGCCGTGATTTCAAGGCAATCGGGCAGGGTGGCACGATCAACGGTTAGCGAGTGATAACGCGTGGCCTGAAACGGGCTGGGAATATCAGCAAACACACCTTTGCCGGTATGGGTGATCGTGCCCATTTTGCCATGCATGATGGCATCGGCCAACACAACTTTGCCGCCAAATGCCTGCCCGATGCTTTGATGGCCAAGGCAAACGCCAATCAGCGGTGTTCTGGTTTCAGCAGCGGTCTGCACGAGGGCCAGACAAATTCCGGCTTGGTTCGGGTCACACGGGCCGGGGGACAGCAAAATCGAGCTTGGCTTCATCGCCATGGCTTGCTGCACGTCGATTTCATCGTTACGCTTCACAACAACATCTGCGCCCAAGCTGCCCAGATAGTGCATTAAGTTATAGGTAAAGCTGTCATAATTATCGATCAAAAGCAGCATGGGGCCTCTTTGGTTAATTTTTTGCGCTTTGGGGCTGCAAGCCAGCCGATTGCGCGTTATAGTATTGATAACAGGTTCGGGCGGTGAAGTTAAAGCCTGTTCGGGCTGGAAACAAAAAGGTTATGATAATGGCAAAAAGACGTAATAGAGGCGGCGGTTTTTTACGAGGCGCGCTTTATGGTTTAATTGTTTCAGTAGTAATATTTCTTGGGTTAACCGTTGCCTTTCCGCTGATTGAGCCAGCGCCAATGGCGTCTGTTGCCAATCCGGTGCAAACCGCGCCACAGGCTTTTGATGTCGGGCCGGGCAATCCGGATGATTCCGGTGTCACTATGGGGGCCAATACCGATTCGACGCCAAATGTTGGCGAAAGCGCCAATCTTTCGGTTGGCGACGCTGTGGATCAGCCGGTTGTCGCTACTGAAAGCGCCGCTGTGCCAGATATCGGAGATGGCTCCGGCAGCGTCGAAGTTACCCCCGAAGAAACCGAAACAACCCCGCCCGTTGCTGTGATAGCCCAGCCAGATGAGGTCGCCCCGGTTGAAGCCGCGCCAGCCTTGCCAGATGCGGCATCCGGCGAAGCGTTTGATGTTTTTTCAGTGCCTTTCACGCGCGACCCTGACATCCCGATGATGGCGATAATTTTTGAAGACACGCTTGAAGCCTCGCTTCAGCAATTGTTTAATGCAGATATTCCACTAACTTTTGCTGTTTCCGGCACGGTGCAAGACCCGCAGGTTTCGCGCAATTACCGTGAAACCGGATTTGAGGTCCTGACATTGCTGCCCGAAAATGTGCCAATTGACACAGACCTAAATCTGGTTGTCAGTGAGTATATCCTCAATGTTCCGGCCTCGATCGGGCTGATAGATAACAGCAGTAACGGTATTATGTTTGAAGGGGGGGCCACCCAGATATTGATTCAAACTGCGGCGGTTAACGGCATGGGAACCATCGCCTTTGCAGGAGCAGGGGATATAAATGCCCGCAATCTGTCCCGGTTTTTTGGCAATCCGTTTGGCAGCGTTAATCGGGTGATTGATGGTGTGGGCGAAAATGCGGCCATTAAAAGCGCGCTGGATAGCGCAACTTTGACGGCTCAAACCAACGGTAGCGTGATTGTTTATGCCCGTACCCGTGATGTAACCATACAGGCCCTGATCGAATGGATGGCAAGCCCGTTTGCCGAACGGGTGCAGATTGTGCCGGTTAGCCAGATCATGCGGCCTTAATTATTTGAGCCGTGATCCACAAACAGCGCTGCATCGGTTGCGGCCTGTTTCAGGGCTTTGGATTTATTGACGGTTTCCTGAAATTCATCCTCGGCCACGCTGTCATAAACAATGCCGCCGCCTGCCTGCACATAAAGGGTTTTGTCTTTTAGCACGG
>JAKITE010000107.1 GCA_021648225.1 Paracoccaceae bacterium | reverse complement strand
TTGATATTTAATCAGGGGCGCTTTTGGCGCCCTTTTTTATGCAGGGTGTTTTAGCAGTTTTCGATACAAATGCCATGTGGCATGGCCAATCAACGGCAAGGTGATAAACAGCCCCAGAAACATCGGAATAAGCGACACCAGCAAAAGCGGCCCGATCATGCCAAACCAGACCAGCATGACCTTGAAATTCTGTTTCACGGTCTGGATGCTTAGCAAAATCGCGGTAATAAAATCAATTTCCTTGTGCAGCAGCAACGGCAGGCTGACAAAGGTGATCGCAAACAGGATCAAGGCAAAAACCGCGCCCACCAGTAATTCGATATTCAAAAATATCAGGCCGGACGGTGTTAAAAACGCATCCAGCGAGGTGCCGATATTGGTCATCACGGTAATGCCCATCATCAATGCAAAAATCACATGGGCAATCAACATATAAAACATAAACCAGATAACAATAATGGCCCCGACCCATGGAATTTGCCGGTGCCGTTCGGCAAACACCACCCCCAATATATGGCCCCATTTCAACGGCTCGCCGGCCTCTAGTTGTCGGCTGATTTCAAACAGACCCACAGCAGCAAAAGGCGCAATCAGCGGAAAGCCGACCGTCACCGGCATAATCCACCAGATTTTGCCCGAAGCCGCCAACACCAGATAAAGAATAATACCGCCCAACACATAGGCAAACGAAAAAAACAGCCCCATAAGCGGCGCGGATTTATAATCCTGCCAGCCGCTTTTCAGGGCGTCAAAAAGATCAGGAATTTTGATGATCTGTATTTCCGGGGTCGGGCTGACATCTAGATTCATGATAAAACAGGTCGCTTTCTATGTGCAAAAATCAAACTATCCAAAATTTTTGAAACAATTGCAACAATTTCGAACTATTTTGAACAATCGCCTAAAGGGTCTGAAAAGGATTTTCCGGTTAAGCATGGCTGAATCAATTTCAGGAGAAACCCATGTCTTCAGATGGCAACCTTATAAAAAACGGTGGTTTTGACGATAAAAGCGCTGACTGGAGCGGTAAAGACATTGAGGCACACCATAAAGAAAACGCTTACCTCAGGAATGGCGAAGACAACCGCGTTGCCGAACTGGACGGTAAATCCGGTCAGGAAACCGTCATGGAGCAGCAGTTCAAGGTTTCAGGCCCCGCCACAACCGAACTGACCTTTGATAGCGCCTTGCGAAATGCAGCCATGGATCAAGTCGGCGAAAACGGGTTCACGGTTGAAATCCTCAACCCCGATGGTCAGGTGATCGCCGATATGATCCACCTGCCCGATGATAACGAGATGCAGGAATATTCCATGCCGGTTACGTTTGATTGCGCTGGCACCTATACTTTGCGGTTTACCGAATTTGGCAATGATGACAGCCTTGGCGCGATTATCGATAATGTTTCGATTTATGTTTGTTTTGTGCGCGGCAGCATGGTTGCTTGTGATACCGGTGAAAAACCGGTTGAGACAATTGAAATCGGTGATCTTGTCAAAACCATGGATCACGGGTTGCAACCGGTGCGCTGGGTCGGGTCTGCAAAACTGGCCGGTATCGGGGCAAATGCACCGGTTTGTTTTCAGAAAAACACCATAGGCAACAGGCGCGAATTGCTGGTTTCGCCGCAACATCGCATGTTGCTAAAGGGCTGGCAGGCGGAAATACTGTTTGGCAAAGCCGAGGTTCTGGCCAGTGCAATTTCTTTGGTCAATGATCAAACCATCCAGCAAAAACAAATGCCGGAGGTCGAATATTTTCATATTCTGTTTGATCGGCATGAAATTATTTTTGCCGAAGGCGCCGCATCCGAAAGCTTTCATCCCGGTATTGACGCGGTTTCTGCGCTGGAGAAAACCGCCAAAGCCGAGGTTCTGGCGATTTTTCCGGAGCTGGCATACGGGGATGAGGCAAGGCTGTGCATTGATTTTGGCGAAGGAAAGCTGGCGCAATTGTCAGGTTTAAGCGCCTGATTGCGCCTCGGCACGGGATTTTCCGGTAACCTCTTGCGCTAGCGCTGCCGCCATAAACTTGTCCAGATCGCCATCCAGAACCCCTTGGGAATCCGAGGTCTCCACATTGGTTCGCAAATCCTTAACCATCTGGTAGGGGTGCAAAACATAAGATCTAATTTGGTTGCCCCAGCCCGCATCGCCCTTATTGTCATGGGCATCCTGAATGCCCTGGGTGCGTTTGCGCATCTCAATTTCATATAACCGCGATTTCAGCGCCGCCATACAGGTGGCGCGGTTCTGGTGTTGCGATTTGGCGCTGGCGGTCACCACAATATTGGTTGGCAGGTGGGTCATACGCACCGCAGAATCAGTTTTGTTAACATGCTGGCCTCCAGCGCCCGAGGACCGGTATGTATCAACCCTAAGCTCGGACGGGTTGATCTCGATCTCGATTGTATCGTCGATCACCGGATACACCCAGACGCTGGAAAACGAAGTATGCCGCCTTGCTGCACTATCAAACGGTGAAATCCTTACCAAACGATGAACGCCGCTTTCACTTTTTAGCCAGCCATAGGCGTTTTGGCCTTTGATTTGATAGGTTACCGACTTGATTCCGGCCTCCTCACCGGAGTTTTCCGAAATCAAATCAACCTTATAGCCGTGTTTCTCAGCCCAGCGCACATACATACGCGCCAAAATGGCCGCCCAGTCACAGCTTTCGGTGCCCCCTGCCCCTGCATTGATTTCAAGGAATGTATCATTGCCGTCGACTTCGCCGTCCAGCAAGGCCTCCAGCTCCTTTTTGGCGGCAATCGGCACCATGGCAGCAATGGCGGCTTCGGCCTCGGCGATCACTTCGGCATCGTCTTCCATCTCGCCCAGCTCGATCAGATCTATGTTGTCTTGCAGATCACCGGAAAGGGATTTGTAATTATCAATCGCATCGACCAGCATCTGGCGTTCGCGCATCAGTTTTTGCGCCTTGGTCGGGTCGTTCCACAGGTCGGGGTTTTCGGACATGGCGTTGAATTCTTCCAGCCGGTGGTCAGCCGTTTCCAGCCCCAGCCGTTGACCCAGCAGGTCAATGGTTTTACGAATTTCGACAATCCGGTTTTCGGTTTCTGCGCGCATAATGCCCCCTTTGAACCGGCTTTCTATCGCTGCTTTGGGCAGGCATCAAGCGGTGATCAATACAGCCCCCCCGAGGACAGCCCGCCAAAGGTCGGGCGCGGGGGCAAAATAGTGGTCTGGCCGTCAATGATAACCGTTTCGCCGATATCAGCTTCACCTCGGCCAAAGAACAGCAAATCACGCCCCATGGTAAAGCCGCCATCAACAAAATCACCATAAGCGCCATAGGCAGGTTCTTCGCCCGCGCGGAACAATTCCGTTACCACAAATTCCCCCGATGCATCATCGGGCAGCCGTTGGCCGGTATAGCGGTCGATTTTCACAAATACCGTGCCGCCGGGCTGTGGATATTCATAAGAACCGTGGGTTTCAGCCATGGCTTTCATAAAATCAACAAATACCGGACCGCAAAGCGAGCCACCAAACGCGCCGCGCCCCATCGGGGTTGGTATATCATAACCAATATAACAGCCCGCTGCGATCTGCGGGGTAAACCCGATAAACCATGCATCCTTGGCCCCGTTGGTGGTGCCGGTTTTACCCGAAATCGGCAGGCCAAGCCGCCCGACCGTGCTGGACGCCGTGCCGCGAGACACCACGCCGCGCATCATTGACGAAAGCTGATAAGCCGTAACTGGATCCATGATTTGCGGCGCATAATTTTGCACCCATGGTTCCATATCGGTCACCAGTGCTTCGCCGGAGCATTCATCACACACCCTTGGATCATGGCGAAAAATAGTATTGCCGTAACGGTCTTGCACCCGGTCAACCAATGTCGGTTCCACCCGTTTACCGCCATTGGCAAACATCGCATAGGCCGCCACCATTTTATAAAGCGTGGTTTCACCTGCCCCCAGCGCAAAAGAAAGATGTTCGGGCATGTTTTGATACACCCCGAACCGTTCGGCATAAGCGGCAATCACATCCATGCCTACATCCTGGGCGATCCGCACGGTCATCAGGTTCCGCGATAGAACAATACCGGTTCGCATCGGTGCCGGCCCGTAAAATTTGTTGCTTGAATTGCGAGGCCGCCAAATGCCTTCGCCGGTTCGCACCTCGATCGGGGCATCGACCACAATCGACGCAGGCGTATAGCCATTATCCAGTGCCGCTGCAAAAACAAAAGGCTTAAACGCCGACCCGGGCTGTCGGTTTGCCTGTGTTGCACGGTTAAACACACTGGTCTGATAGCTAAACCCGCCCTGCATGGCCAACACCCGTCCGGTTTGCGGGTCCATCGCCATAAAGGCGCCCTGCACTGCCGGAATTTGCCGCAAAGACCAATAATCAAGCGCCTCGCCATCCATGACGGCTTTGACAAACACCACATCGCCCAGCGCCCAGACATCGGATGCCACACGCGGGCGGGCACCCGGCTTGCCGTCCTCAAGCAAAGGCCGTGCCCAGTTTGCTTCGCGCACGGTCAGGAAATGGCCGTCCGCGTCATCTTCAACATTTTCAATACCGACCCGAACCGAGCTTTCGCCAACCACCAGCACCACCGCAAGGTTCCAGCCGGTAATATCGCGCGGCAAGGTGCGTTCCTTCAGGGCAGCGCGCCATGTGGCTTCGTCGGTTAGTTCCTCCGCAGGGATATTGGCAACAGGGCCGTAATAAATTTCCAATTCACGGTCGTATTCTTCCAACCGGTTGCGCAAGGCCTGGGCCGCGACTTCTTGTAAGGACGGGTTTACCGTGGCGCGAATAGCCAAGCCGCCGCCGAATAATTCATCCGCCCCCAAACGTTCGGTTAATTGCCGCCGGATTTCATCGGTGAAATAATCGCGCGGCGGGAACTGGCTGCGGATATTGCCGAAATCGCCGGCCTGCACGGATAACATCGGGTCTGCATTGGCCTCGTCGCGTTGTTCGGCCGTGATATAACCGTTCTCGAACATTTCTTTCAGCACAAAAGCGCGGCGCTCCAAGGCTCTTTCGCGGTCGCGCACCGGATGGTAATCATTGGGGTCTTTTAGATGGATCGCCAGAAACGCCGCTTGGGCAATGGTCAGGTCTTCCAGCGTGCGGCCAAAATAATTGGATGCAGCGGCTGTCACCCCGTAAGAGCTTTGCCCCAGAAACACATCATTCATATAAAGCGCCAGAATCTGGTCTTTGGTAAGCGTCTGTTCAACCCGGGTGGCAAGAATGATTTCGCGGATTTTACGCTCGATTTCAATCGAGCCATCCAGCAAAAAGTTTTTCATTACCTGCTGGGTTATGGTCGAGGCCCCGCGCACATTGGCCCCACGGGTTTGCACCGCCGTTAGCAGCGCTGAAAATATCCCCCGCGCGTCATAACCCGAATGCACATAAAAGTTTTTATCCTCGGCACTGATAAACGCCTGTTTGACAATATCGGGAATTTCATCAGCCGGCGTGAATATACGGCGTTCACGAACAAATTCATCCAGCACATAGCCATCACCGGAATAAACCCGCGACAAAGTAGGCGGCGCATAATTGGCAAGCTGTTCATGGTCTGGCAAGTCTTTGGAATAAAGCGCCAACACCCCCAGAAAGCTGATGCCGCTGAATAGCACACCCAGCGACAGCCACGCGAATATAAAGCCTAAAAACCGGAAAAAACCCATAAACAAATCAAATACTCCTACCTTCTCGGTGTCCTATAGTGCAGCCCGCTGGCAGGGTCAAAACACATAAGCAATGTTTGGCCGTTTTATTCAGCAAGGATTAACCATTCATCAAGCGCGGCAATAATCGCCAGATTGGCCTCGTGCCGCCAGCTTTGCGACATCAGATTGGCCAGATCGGTGGTGTTGGACATAAACCCCAGCTCAACCAGCACCGAAGGCGTATCAACCGCGCGCAATACCCTAAACCCCGCCGCCATGCGCCGCGACGGTGCGTTATCATCCAGCGCATAGCGCAGGGTTGCCCCCAGAATATCGGCAAACCCGACAGAGGCCGCATTGGTTTCACGCTGGGCCATATCAATCAGAATATTGGCGATCTCGTCTTCCTGGCCAAGCAAAACCGCACCGGCAACAATATCGGAGCGGTTTTCAAATTCGGCACGGTTGGCGGCCTCGTCATTTGATGCTTCGTCAGACAAGCTGTAAACGGTTGTGCCGCGCGCCACGCCCTGCTCAACCGTATTGGCATGTAAAGATATAAAAATATCGGCCTGCGAAGCCCGCGCCAGCCGGATGCGTTCGGGCAATTCCAGATAAGAATCATCCTCGCGGGTCATCAACACCCGAAACCGTCGGGTTTCCAGCAAAGCATCACGCAATTGCAGGGCAAACAGCAAGGTCACCTTTTTTTCGGCAACCTCGTTGCGAATGGCGCCCGGGTCAATGCCGCCATGCCCCGCATCCAGCACCACCAGCGGCAGACCGGCATCGCCTTGAATAATCGCAGCGGTTTGGTTTCGCGCCAGCAGCCCGTCAATGGGGGGATTGGCTTGCTGGCTGAATTCGGCATTGCTGGCACGTGCAAGGGTTACGGTTAACAGATGATCATCAAAAACCGCAGTTTCGATTGTAAAAGGTTCGCTCAGGTCCAGAATCAGCCTTGATTGTTCGGGCTTGAAATAGCCAAACCGCAGATCCGAGACCTGAACCACATTGTCAGCCATGCCTGACGGCATAAAAGTAAAATCAATATCGGAAAAATCCAGCACCAGGCGGCGCGGGTTATCCAGCGTAAATACCCGATAAGGCACCGCGCGCGACAGGGCCAGCACCAGCGTTACGCTGTATCCGTTGCTGGAAAGCGCGGTTTCGCCGGGCAAAACCCGGGCCGGGCCGGTTTGGGCCTGAACCGTGGTAAAGCTTAACAAAAGCCAAAAAACTGAAATATAAATTCTCATACCAGACCTGTATAACGTATTTATGGTGGTTTTAAGTGGCGATTAACCAAGCATCAATGATATTTCGATTGTAATAGGATGATTTTAGCGACTAAGATACCAGAAGCCCGCACCAAAATCAGGTGCGAGCAGAGAATTTAATTTAGCCAGACGGCTCTTTTGCCAATATTCACAGGAGCAAACCATCCGTTTGGTCGGTGTTTTATCACCGAAACCCGAATCCGATGCCTGAAACGGCAAGGTTAACCCATTTGGCCGGATTTTCCGGCTAGAGAGAAACACGCGATGATACGCGCAATGAAATTGGCAAACATAGACCGCCCGGATTTTCCGATGCGGGGTAATTCTGCCCGACTGCGCCCCTTCGCCCAAGCAAAACAGGTTGTTCTAACGGTGCTGGCGCTTGCCACTGCGCCGCCGGGATGCCTGAGTGAGAGAAAATGCCAAAGAAAATGCTTATCGACGCCACCCACGCTGAGGAAACTCGGGTTGTGGTGGTGGATGGAAACAAAGTTGATGAATTCGATTTTGAGGCCCTGAACCGACGCCAGCTAGCTGGCAATATTTATTTAGCCAAAGTCACGCGGGTTGAACCCTCGTTACAGGCGGCTTTTGTGGATTATGGCGGTAATCGCCATGGTTTTCTGGCTTTTTCGGAGATTCATCCGGATTATTACCAAATTCCTGCCGCAGATCGCGCCGCGATTCTGGAGGAAGAAGCCGAATATCAGCGCCTGAAAGAAGAGGCGGAAGAAGCCAAAGCCAAGGCAAAACCCCGTCGTCGCCGCAAAAAAGCCGAACCGGCAACCGATGGTGTGATTGAGGATGCTGTGGTGGCCGAGGATATCGCCCCCGAAAGCCCTGACCTTAACGATATTGCAGAACCTGTTGATCTTTCAGCAGAAATGCCATCCTCGATGGATGTTTCCGAGGCCTTTGTCGACCCTGTCGAAGAACCTGTCGAGGTTGCCGAAATTGGCGAGCAATCCGATCAGGATGAACCGGCGGCAAAACCGATTGCCATGCCCAGAAAACCGCGGGTGCGGCGTTATAAAATTCAAGAAGTTGTCAAGGTGCGCCAGATTCTGTTGATTCAGGTGGTCAAAGAAGAGCGTGGCAACAAAGGCGCGGCGCTTACGACCTATCTATCCTTGGCAGGCCGGTATTGTGTTTTAATGCCGAATACCGCCCGTGGTGGCGGCATTTCGCGTAAAATTACCGGCGTGTCGGACCGCAAAAAACTAAAAGACATTGCCGCTGAAATGGATGTGCAACAGGGCGCAGGGCTTATCATTCGCACTGCCGGTTCGCAGCGCACCAAAGCCGAAATCAAGCGCGATTACGAATATCTGCTGCGCCAATGGGAAGAGGTCCGCAGCCTGACCTTCAAGTCAACCGCGCCCGCCCATATTTACGAGGAAGGCAGCCTGATCCGGCGTTCTATCCGTGATCTTTACACCAAAGACATCGACGAAATTCTGGTCGAGGGCGAACGCGGTTTTGCCGAAGCGCATGAGTATATGAAAATGCTGATGCCGACCCACGCCAAATTCGTTAAAGAATACAAAGCCGCCCTGCCCCTGTTTTCACGGTTTCAGGTCGAAAGCTATCTTAGCGCCATGTTCAACCCGACCGTGCAGCTGAAATCCGGCGGTTATATCGTGATCGGCATTACCGAGGCGCTGGTGGCGATTGATGTGAATTCCGGCCGTGCAACCAAAGAAAAAACCATCGAAGACACGGCCGTGAAAACCAATCTGGAGGCTGCCGAAGAAGTAGCGCGCCAGTTGCGCCTGCGCGATCTGGCCGGTTTGATCGTGATTGATTTTATCGACATGGAAGACCGCCGCAATAATTCAGCGGTTGAAAAGCGCATGAAGGATAAGCTGAAATCCGATCGTGCGCGTATTCAAGTGGGCCGGATCAGCAGCTTTGGCCTGATGGAAATGTCGCGGCAACGCTTGCGCCCCGGCATGCTGGAGGCCTCAACCCAGCCTTGCCGCCATTGCCACGGCACCGGCATGACCCGATCAAATGACAGCATGGCACTGGCGATATTGCGCGAGCTGGAAGAAGAAGCCGTGCGTCAACGCTCCAAAGAAGTATTGGTCACCGCGCCGGTCAGCGTGGCCAATTATATGCTGAATTCCAAACGCGAACATGTCGGGCAGATCGAAAGCCGGTTTGGCCTTTCGGTGCGTATTGAGGCCGACCCAAGCCTGATTTCACCGGAATACCGGTTTGAAAAGTTCAAGGTGGCAACGCGGATTGTGCCTATTCCGGAAACCCTGCCGATTATCAGCATGGAAGAAATGCCGGTGGTTGAAGAAACCGAAACCGCGCCAGCACCCGAGGCAGAAACTGCCGAGGAGCAACCCAAGAAACGCCGGCGTCGGCGTCGGCGTGGCGGGCGCAATCGCGATGATGACCAGAAACCGGCTGAAAATTCTGATGGCGAAACAGCCAAGGCTGAACCTGAAACCGTGGCAGAAACCACTGCTGAAACCAAATCTGAACCAGAAGAAAAGCCAAAAAAACCTCGCTCAAGGCGCCGCACCCGCAAAGCCGTTGACAAGCCGGCAGAAACAGCCCCCGAGGCTGTGGCTGAAAACAAGCCGGAAGCCGTGGCAGAGCCTGCACCGCAACCGGCAGCACCGAAAAAACGTGCCAGAGCATCGGCAAAAGCGCCCACACCGAATGATAAACCCGTTGCTGTTGATCCGGTTATCAGCCCGGTGATCAGTCCAGCGGCCAGCGATGAAAAGCCAGCCGAAACCAAAAAACGCGGTTGGTGGTCTTTGATGGCAAATAAAAAATAACCGTCAGGGGCGGCAGATTATTTTGTCGCCCCTGATC
>JAKITE010000106.1 GCA_021648225.1 Paracoccaceae bacterium | reverse complement strand
GGCCCGCAGGCGGGTCAAATCCGCCACCTGTCGGTTCAAAACCGATTGCATAACCTGTATCGTCGCCAGTGTTTCAGCATTATTTGCCCGAATATCGGCGCGCGCCCGTTCCAGCCTTTCTTCTTTGCTGGCAAAATCTTTTTGCAAAAATCCAACATAGGTGCCCGCCACTGCGCCCGCCACCGCGCCCGCCAGCAAATAGCCGCCAACCCCGCCTCCGCCGAACGGATTACCGCTGGAATCACGATCCAGCAAGCCAATTGCCAGCCCCGCCAAGGCCCCGACAGCAATGGCCTCAACGATGGTTTTTTGCATCGCGGTCGAGCGCTCGCGCAATTCCACTTCACCAGACGAAGTGCCCACTTGTGACCGTCCACCGGGTTCGGAAACACCCGGAATGCCACAGCCGGAAACCAGCAATGATGCAGTCAGGCCAACGCATAATAAACCATGCCGGACCGGATTTCGTAGTTTTAGATTTTCAGTCATAACTGCCCCGCTAAATTTTTGGCTATTTTTCGCATTTGTTCGATTTGTCGGCTAAGTTGGGTCAACTCGGATTCAATGGACGAACTACCACCGCCGGTTGCCATGCGTGCGTCGGTAAATTCATTAAATCGCCCTGTTGCACCATCCGCAGCGGAATCCATTTCCGCCAGATTTGCGCGCGCTTGGGCAATTTCTTGCGCCAAGGCCGCAGAATCTGCGGTTCCGGCGTTAACCGCCTGTTGGACCAAGCGTAATTCCTGCATCTGGTTGGCCACAACCACCCGCATTACCTGCAAGGTGGCACGGGTTTCCGAAGCATTGGCAGCAATATCCGCCCGCAGCGCTGCGATTTGGGTTTCTTGAGAGCTAAAATTATTTTGCAAATGGGCAACATAGGTGCCTGCAAGCGCGCCGGCACCGGCACCAAAGGTAAAGAAACCGCCATACCCAACATTAACAACCCTGTTGCTGGAGGCTTCCAAAAGCAGCCTTGCCGCCAAGCCAGCGACTCCGCCCAGCACGATTGCTTCGGTTACGGTTTTTTGCATTGCGGCAGATCGGGCCCGCAAGTCAATTTCTGCGGCAGACAGGCTGGAATCAACCGGTGCAGATGCCTGATAGGTCGCTTCACAAGCGCTTAAGCCCAACGCAAAAGCCATAGATGCAAGGGCTAATTGTCTGGTAGGAAATCGATAAGCCACGCATAGGTTCCTCTGGTTTGTGGGGTTGAGTTCTGGACATGGCTGATAAAAAGCGCCGCATCATTTGCCAGCCTTTGTTCCAAACGGCTTAGGCCCGCCTGCTGGCCGGTGGAATCCATCAAGGATGTATCAATCCGGTTGGGAAAATGATCTTGGGCACGGTCGATCAACTGCTGATAATACAGCCGGCTTTCGTCAAGCCGGTCCATAACCTGTGCCAGATTTGCCTCGATCGCGGTAATGTCATTGCGCGCGGTTTCCAGCAACGGAATGGCGGCATCATTGGTCTGGGCGATTTGCTCAATCTGCCGATAGGCATCATTTGCGACCTTAAGCGTGCGGTCAATGCTGGAAAGCGAAATGATATCAGTGCGTAATTGCTGGGCGGTGGTTGCTGCCAAAAAGATGGTTATACGGGCTGCATCCTCAAATAACCGGTCAGCGGTGGCTTCGTCCGGGTTGGGCAATTGGGTGCGATACAGATCAAACGCTGCGGCAAGCGCTGCCAGATTGGCGTCGGATAAATCACGGGTTACCGGCAAAAAGCCAAGCACTCCTAATGCGGCCTCTACCCGTTCTGCCGATTCAGGTTTTAGAATTTCAACGCTGGATTGCCCCGAAGGTGCCCCTGCCGCGCGGGCTTGGCTAATCATTCTGATCCGGTCAATGGCAAACTGGCTAAACACCCCTTGGGGGAAATCGTCCAGGTAATCCTGAAACGGCTGAATTTCGGATTGTGCCGATATTTGCCGCCAAGCCTGCAATTCGCGGGCATATTCGCTGCTGGCCACAACAATACCCGCCTGTCCGGCAAAATAATGCTCGCCCAACACGGCTTCTTCTACCCACGGAATTTGCTGGCCGCGCGATTCAAGAATAACCTGCTGGCGCACCCGGCCAAACATGATACGGGCATCAAGCCCCTCGGTGGCGATATGATTAATGATGGCTTTGGTGAAAATACTGTTTTCGCCCGCACCATCATAAGCAACATTGCCCGGATCGGTGGCATAGGCAATTAACAGCCCTGCCCCGCCACGAGACCGGGCCAGACCTTTGACCACCTGACCGGATTCAACAAACGGGTTATTGCGACAAGCATCCAGTATCATAATGCCAATATCCGGTTTGGCACGGTTAAAAACCTCGGTGACCTCGCCCATGCTCATGGCCGAATTTTGCAACGAGCTGTTATCAAGCTGGTCAAAATCCCGCCCGATGAAATAATTCTCTCCGTCAACCTGAACCCCGTGACCCGCAAAGAAAAATACCGCCATTTCGGCTTGTTGCGCCGCCAGTTCAAATTGGTCCAACGCGGTCATAAAACCGGCGCGATCCTGATCAATGGCAGTAACCACATCAAACCCGAGCGCCTCTAGCGCCACGGTTAAATCCTCAACATCATTGGTAGGGTTGCGTAAGGTCAGCTCTGGATTGTTATAAACCGTATTGCCAACCAACAGCGCAACACGGTTTTGCGCCATGGCTGAAAATGGCAAAACCATAACAAAAGCAAAGGCAAGAAAAAATTTTGTCACTAAATAATCCCCGCGACTCAGTCTGAAAAACAATACTATTGTATCATAGTTTTTGGCGTCGCCCAAATGATGTCGGCAAAGCAAATCAATTCAGAAAACCATTCATCTGTGACACAGATAAAACGCCGGTAACATCCGCATCAATCGATCTTTGATAAGCCTCGATAGCCGCCTTGGTCTGGTTGCCAAAAATGCCGTCAATCAGGCCGGAATAAAACCTGATATCCCGCAGCTCGTGCTGAATGGTGCGTTTATCTGCCCGCGAAAGCCCGCTTTGCAGGGCTTCCAACATTTCGAGCGATAAGGGCTTTCCGGTCTCGGCTTCAACCGTTTCAACCTCTGGCTCAGCTTCCGGCTCTTCAATAACTGGCGGCTGGATTTGCGGCAAGTTTAGCCCACCAGCAGTTTGGGAGGATTGATCCTCGGAAATCACGTTTGTGTCATCTCCACCATTTACCGGAGCATTTTCACCAGCATTTGCAGAAGCATCCCCCAATGTGACCTCGCCCTGATCGGCCATATTCAAGTTAACCGGAGCCGTGACCACCGGAACCACCAATGCTGGCTTTTTGATAATCATCGACCTGCTGGGGATATAGGAAACCGTAAATTCTACCCGTGAAATCAGGTCGGTCAAAAGACGGCTCAGGTCCATTTCTTCACCACCAGCATGGGTTTCGAAAATCTCCGCCATTGCCATGGCCGAACCGGCTTGCCCCAGCAAAACCGGGCTGGTGCCCGCGCGAAACTCTGGGGCAAACTGGGCCAGAGAAATTTCGTCCGGCAGGGGTTTGCCCAGATCACTGGAATGCACAAAAATCGCCCCGCCGTCCCCGGCCAGCGCCGTGGCCCGCGCCAATGCAGATAACGGTATTGCCCGTGTCAACAAATCGGTTCCCCGACGCAGATCAAGGTCGGAAGGCGCCAGAAATTCCCGGTTGCCCAGTTTCAAAACCGGACCATCGGCAAAAACCAGCGCGATGTCATTGTCAATTGCCGCTGCTGCAAACCGTTTTACTACCGCCCGCAATTCAGACGCATTTGGCGAATCAACCCGCAAGGTTTGCGCGTTCAGCGAATCAAGCGCTGCAAGAATATTGTCGGAACTCGGGTTATACTCGGCGGTTGTCAAAACCAGTGCTACAATTTTAATTTGGTTTTCTTGTGCAATCAAACCTAAAGGAGACAGCAGTAATAACCCAATAAAGGCGATTTTCTTAAACATTTTTATTCTTCCTAACGAACTTTACTCGTAAATAAATCTAAATCGTGTCTATTGTAATCTAGCGGAAACCGCAAAACAGTAATACACTTATCTTAACGTTGCCTGGAATAATAGAGAGATTCAACCTATGCGATTACGGACAAAATTTAATCTTGTGCTTATATTAGCATGTGTTTCTGGCATAATTGCGGCAACCGGACTAACTTATCAAGCAGCAAAATCAAACGCGCTGCAAGAGATTGAAAACGAAATTGCCATCATTCGCGCCAATGCGCTGGCGGTCAGGAAATACACCTCGACCGGGGTTAAGCCTTTGTTATCCGACGGCAATGACATTCTTTTCCTGCCCCATACGGTGCCATCCTTTTCCGCTCAAACGGTTTTTTCCTATTTCAGCAGCTCTTTTCCCGATTATTATTACAAAGAAGCCGCACTAAACCCCACCAACCCCGATGATCTGGCCGAGGATTGGGAGGCAGACCTGATCAACCAGCTTCGGGCCGACCAATCGCTGGACCGGATTTCGATTATTCGCGAAACCGATGCGGGCCGGGTTTTTGCCGTGGCGTTTCCGTTTACCATCACCGACCCAAGCTGCCTTGATTGCCATTCAGACCCGTCCATCGCACCGGCTGCGATGATCGACCTTTATGGTTCGGAAAACGGCTTTGGCTGGGAAATGGGCGAAACCATTGGTGCCCAGATTATTTATGCGCCTATGGCCTTGGCTGACAAACGCGCCGCTGACCTGATTGTGGTCATCATGCTGGCTATTTTCGTGGCATTTATGGTGGTCATTGTGCTGGTTAACCTGATGCTGTCACACATTGTTTTGAAACCGGTGGCGATGATGTCGGAAATTTCGGAACAAGTCAGCATGGGTGATTTTTCAGCGCCGGAATACATCAAAAAGGGCAGTGATGAAATCAGCTCGCTTTCCACATCATTTAACCGGATGCGACGGTCGCTTGATAGCGCCATGAAATTGTTAGACGATTAACCCCGTCTTTCGTGTCACATTAACAGGTAACAAATATGACCGCGCCAATCCCCGTATCTGTCGGGAAATATCGTATTGACAGCATCCTCGGCGAGGGCGCAATGGGCGTGGTCTATAGGGGCCACGACCCCGATATTGACCGTATTGTCGCCATAAAAACCCTGCACACCCATCTGATTGACACATCCGAGCGCACCGCATGGCTGGAACGTTTCGCACGCGAAGCCAAGGCCGCCGGTAAATGTATCCATGGCAATCTGGTCACGATTTTTGATTATCTGGAACGTAATGAACAGCCCTATCTGGTGATGGAATTCATCCAGAGCGAAACCCTGCAAGACCGCATCGCGCGGCGGCCCTTGCCCAACCTGCAAGAATTCGGCTCGATCATGACCCAGATGCTGGCCGGGCTGGATGCCATCCATGCCGCCGGAATTGTGCATCGGGATGTCAAACCGGCCAATGCGTTGCTATTGCCCGATGGTCGCTTGAAAATCGCAGATTTCGGCGTGGCCCGTGTTGAGGCCCTGGGCGCCACCAATGGCGGCATGATCGGCACGCCTGATTATATGTCTCCCGAACAATTTATGGGTTATCAGGCCGATCACCGCGCTGATCTGTTTGGCGCCGGTGTGATTATGTTTGAACTGCTGACCGGCCAAAAACCGTTTGAATCCGGCTCCTTGGGCGAATTGACCCAAAAGGTCATTTCAGGCCAAAGCCTTGATCTTGCTACCCTTGCGCCCGATCTGCCAGCGGCTTTATACCAGATATCCAAAGCAGCGCTGGTTGCAGACCCAAACCAGCGCATCCCCAATGCGCGGGCTTTTGCAACGGCAATTCATGCGGCACTGCGTAATATTGACCAGCAGGTCATGCGCGACACGGATCGCACCATTGTGCAAATGCCCCAATCAAGGCCAGTTGCACCTGTGGCGCTTTCGCAAACGCTGGCCCAGCAAATGCCAAAATCGGTTTTATCACGGGTGGAGCTGTTACTGACCGAACAAATCGGCCCAATTGCCAAAGTGCTGGTGCGTAAGGTTTCAAATTCTACCACCGATACCAATCAGTTGATCGACAAGCTTGCCGCCGAAATAGCCCCGGAACATCGGGAAAAATTCAAAGCCGCCGTGCGTCAACATCTGGGCCAGACCGGCGGCGCGGTTTCCACCGGCAGCGCCATGCTCAGCCCCGAATTGCTAGAGGCATTAACCAAGCAACTAGTGCCCCATATCGGCCCGATTGCCAAAATCCTGATCAAAAAAGCCGCCAAAACCAGCGCCTCGCGGGCCGAGTTATGCCAGACCTTATCCGGCCATATCGATGATGATGCCAGCCGAGCCAAATTTCTGGATACCATGGGCTAACCTTGCAACTGCGCCCAAAAACGCCTGCAACAATCACAATTTTTCAGCGCGGCGCGGGTGCCGGTTTTACCACAAGCACTGCCGTTGACGCGCCGCTATTTTACCCTGAATTTTACAAGGTCACCTGAATTTCAACCCGCCGGTTTGCATCTGCGCGCGGGTTGCCGGTGTCTTTCAATCGGCCCTCACCCATTCCGACGGCTTCCAGCAATGCCGCATCAATGCCGCATTCACGCACCATATAGCGCACGACTTCGTCAGCACGCGCCTGACTTAGGGTCAGGTTATAAGATGCTGAACCAGATGCATCGGTATGGCCGATAATCTGATAGGTGCCGCTGGTGGATTCAGCAATCATTGCCAAGGCTTCATCATTTACACCTGCGTTATTCAAATCTGCATTATTCAAATCTGCACCGGGCGTTACTGCATCGGTTGAAACGGTTGCGGCAGCGGCGTCTTGTGCAGCGGTTTCGGCCATCAAGGCCGCATCTGCTGCCGCTTGTTCGCTGATCTGGATTGCCGAGCAAAGCGCATCAACCTGACTGCGGGATTCCGATTTTAGCAATGCAGAATCATATTCAAAAAATATGGTCAGGTCGATTACCAGTTCTTGAGGCACAATGGCACCTTCGGTGCTGGCAACAACCACTTCGCTGGCGATCTCGGTGCCAACCGCAATGCCTTCGCCATCGGTTTCAGGGTTGGAATTGACCACAAACCCCAATGCCCGTGTGTCGCCCAATTCGGTTTCACCAGTGGCCAGCAGTTCCCGTTGCGCCTGTAGCAGTGCCAGAATTTCTTCGGCGGTCATTGCCTGAGCAACCGAAACCGTTGGCAACAACAGGGATGCGGCCAGCACCGCTGGGCCTAATTTTTGAAATACCATGTTGCATTCCTTTCCTAAAATGTTGCGGCTAGCATAGCCGAATAAAAATATTGCGGCAATCACCGCGCTTTTGAAATTAATACTGCAAACATGGGCATTTCATTGCTCTGTTACAAGATAACGCGAGGCAACCAAAGACCGCCCGTCATTCAAAACCCCTTGCGCCCCTGCCAATGCATCCCTGAAGGCTTCAACCGATTCGGCCCGTGGTCGCAGCCCGTCAAACAGCGGTATATCCGAAACCACCGCCACAATCATGCTGGTGCCATAAGGTTCAATCACACTAAAACCCAGCTTTTCGGTTGTGGCCTCATCAGCTGGAAATGCCAGCCGGACGCTACGCAACCCGTTTTGTTCAACCCCGATGCCGGGCAACACATTATTAGGCCGGTCTTTGTGGGGCATCAGATGAAAAACCTGACCTTCGGCATCAATGTAAAACCCGTAAAAGAACCCAATCCGATTGGCGGGAAAACGCACATCAATCACCGGATTTTCCCCCGAATAATACACGCCATCGTCAACCAGACCGGCTTTGTTGCCATAAGAATAGACAATTTCCATTCCGTTGGACGGCCCGCTGGGTAACATCGATTCAATCATGCAAACCGGCCCATTCAGCACCGCCAGATTATAATCAATGCCACGCCCATCAACCAGTTCTTGCAACACCAGATCAATCACCTCCACATCCGATTGCCGCGCAATAATGCCCGAGACCGTCAGCCGGTCATCAGCATTTGCCACCACACCATTACCGCCCGTAACCCGTAAGGGCCCACAGGATTGAAAGGCACTTAATTCCTCGTTCAGCGCACCAAGCACCAGGGGCTGTTCCGCGACCGAAATTTCGGTGCTGACGGTGATATCAACCAGTGCCGCCGCCGCCTCAAAGCTTTCGCGCACGGCTTGGGCGGTGCTTTCGGAATTGGCTTCACCGCTAAGGGTTGCTATCTCGTCAATCATTTCAAAACGCCAAAAACTAAGCGGCGCGGCGCTGCGCACCATGGTTGCGGCAATGCGTTCCCAACGTTCATTCGGTGCGCCGCTGGCATTGGTTAGCGCGGTTTCAACCGTAAAACCGGCAAACCCCTGCTGCACTTCGTCAGCCAGCAAAACCGCTTGTTCGGGGCCGCTAACATGGCCTGAAATACGAATGCGGTCACTGCCCGCATCGGATGCAATTTCAATGATAAAAGGCGATTGCCGTTCAAATTGGCTGCCAAAAATCATGCCCTTGCCCGGACCAACGCCAAAATACCAGCCGCCACCGCCAATTGCCGCCAGCAAAAATACAACAAACACCCATTTACCACCGCCGCCAGATTTACTGCCCGGTTCGGGCGGCAAGCTGGTAGGCATCTGGGTTGCTTGGCGTTGTCGGGTTTGCGGGGCAATAATAGTAGCCTCGTCCATCGGTGCTGCCGCAACCGCGCCGCCACCCGCCAGAAATGCCAGCATTTCATCCGCAGATTGAAACCGGTCTTCAGGCTGTGGCTCCACCAACCGCGTGATCAACACGCCAAGCTTGCCCGGAACATCCCGCGTATCGGGGCGCACCGATTTGCTTTTGACAATTTCCATCAATGACGAACCAACATGAATCGGCTGGCCGCGATAGGCCCGCAACAAGGTCATGCCAAGGCTGTATAGATCCGAGCGCGCATCAACATTGCCATCCATTTGTTCGGGCGAGGCATATTGGTATTTACCAGCAAAACCACCGCCAACCACAGTCTGGGCGTTTTCGTTCAAATCCCGCGCAATGCCAAAATCAATCAGCTTGGCTTTGCTCATATCACCGCCCGGCAGGATGATATTATCGGGGCTCATATCGCGGTGAAAGGCTTTTTTATCATGGGCGGCTTTCAGCCCCTGCCCCATGCGTTTGGCCACCATCAGCAAGGATGCTTCGTCAATCGACCCGCGTTCCTTGATGATTTCAGCCAGTTGCGGGCCCTCAATATATTCCATCACCAGAAACACAAAACCGCCATGCAATTCCGAGCGCAGCAATTCGTTATAGCGCACCACCGCATCGTCGCGCACCTCGTGCAACACATCGGATTCACGGCGCATCAGGTTGATAAAGGTCTCGTTATTGGCAAATTCCTGTTTCAGGATTTTGATGGCAAATTTGCGACCCGAAATGATGTTCTTGGCCAGATAAACTTCGCCAGTGCCGCCTTGGCCGACCAGCTCTTCGATTTCATAGGTGTTGTTCAGCAGATCGCCTGCTTTTAGAATACCGTCATCCGTGTTCACTGATACGTCCTTCACACTTCCCGATTTTTCAAGATAATAGTGTCCAACCGGAATAATAGCCACAAATTTGCACCTATCACACCAAGTTTTGACCATCGGGTCTTGTGATTGCGCAGCGGGCCACCTTACATAGGATAAATACCGTCAGAAAATGGTGGAAAATTGGGGATTGAAAACAAAGATTTGCGGGTTGCTTTTGGCAAGTTCGCAACCGGTGTCACGGTTGTGACCACGCGGGATTCCCACGGCGCGCCGGTCGGGTTTACTGCCAGCTCGTTCACCTCGGTTTCGCTTGATCCCGCCATGTTGTTGATTTGTATGTCGCAGCATTCGCGCAGTTATGATGCCATGACAAATGCCGCCGGTTTTGCGGTGAATATCCTGTCCGAAAACCAAAAGCCGGTAT
>JAKITE010000006.1 GCA_021648225.1 Paracoccaceae bacterium | reverse complement strand
CGGCCAATGCCCCCATTATGCCCGCCTCGGAACAGCTTGGCGCCAGCCCGGCGGCGGGGCGTTCGGGGAAAACACATTGATAGCACGGGCCGCCATTGGCCGGGTCATATAGCCCGATCTGCCCCTCCCACTGGCTCATCGCGGCGGAAATCAACGGGATTTTCAGGTCTACACAGGTTTGATTCACCAGATAGCGCGTATCAAAATTATCAGACCCATCCAGCACCAGATCATACCCCTTGATGATTTCCCTAGCGTTTTCAGACGTCAGCCGCTTGGCATGGGCTACAACCCGAACCCCCGGATTTATTCGCCCGATCGAGGCCACCGCACTATCGGTTTTCAACAAGCCAATGCTGGCCGTATCATGCAAAACCTGCCGTTGCAGATTGGACAGGCTAACCACATCATCGTCAACAATACCCAAGGTGCCAACGCCAGCAGCAGCCAGATACATCAAGGCAGGGCTGCCCAACCCCCCCGCGCCAATACATAATAGTTTAGCGTTCAACAATCTTTGCTGACCAGCCCCACCGATTTCGCGTAACACAATATGGCGGGCATAGCGTTCAATTTCATCGGCTTTCATGACGCACCTTTGCTTTGCGACCCGCCCAGCGGACAAACATCGCATATAAAAGAATCGGAATCGCGATAACAGCAAGCCACATCAAAAAGACAAGATCACCCCTAACACTAATATAAAACGGGTGTGTTTGCGGCAGTAATTGTGAGCCACCAATAACCAGCAACCCCAGCCCCAGTATGCCAAAATACACCCAACGCTTTGCACGAAACACCCAAGCATAGCCAAAAGCCAAAGCCGAAATCACCCCGACCATCCATATCCCGCCCGCGAAAATCATCCGATACCGTCAAATAATGCAGATGAAAGATACCGCTCGGCAAAGCTTGGCAATATCACAACAATATTTTTGCCAGCCATTTCAGGGCGATGGCCAATTTCAACCGCAGCGGCCAGTGCTGCACCCGAGGAAATGCCAACCGGAATGCCCTCGCATAATGCAATATTATGGGCCATTTCAAACGAGGTTTGATTGCTGATGGTCAACACCTCGTCAATCAGGCTGGTATCCAGAATCGAGGGCATAAACCCCGCGCCTATGCCTTGAATTTTATGCGGGCCGGAAATTCCCCCCGATAAAACCGGTGAATCCTCGGGCTCAACGGCCACAATTTTAACATCCGGCTTGCGTTCCTTTAACAGGCTTGCAACCCCCGTCAACGTGCCCCCCGTGCCAACGCCCGAGACAAAAACATCCACCTCTCCACCGGTATCAGCCCAGATTTCTTCGGCCGTTGTGGCCCGGTGCGCGGCAGGGTTGGCAGGGTTTTCAAATTGCTGGGGCATGATGGCGCCATCAATGCTTGCAACCAGTTCATCCGCCTTTTTAATGGCCCCAGCCATGCCTGCCGATGCTTTGGTCAAAACCAGTTCAGCCCCCAAAAGTGCCAGCATTTTACGGCGTTCCAGCGACATGCTTTCGGGCATGGTCAAAATCAAACGATACCCCCGCGCAGCACAGACAAACGCCAGCGAAATACCGGTATTTCCCGATGTGGGTTCCACCAGAACCCCGCCCGGTTTCAACTTTCCCGAGGCCTCCAGCGCGTCAATCATCCCGACCCCGATCCGGTCTTTGACCGACCCGAGCGGGTTAAAAAACTCCAGCTTTCCGGTGATAATCGCATCCACCTTTTGCTGTTTGGCAAAACGGCTAAGCCGGACCAGCGGCGTTCCGCCGCAAACCTCGGTTATATCGTTAAAAATGCGTCCTTTTATCGGCAAAACCATCAATTCCTCCCCAGAATTAAATCGTAAAGTCGTTTTTGTTCTTTCCCGCCCGACCAATGCCCGCCTCGACGGCCTGATTGCACAGGTCTTCCATGGTTAATTCATCAAATTTTCGCAAAACTTCCAACTGGACCGCCTCGCGGATCGGCCCGATAATGATCTCGCCCAATGCCGAATGGGTGGGCATATTACCCTCGTCGCGCGAAATCTGGTCAACCACCCGCAGCACATCGCCAAGGGTAATTCGCCGGCGTTCCTTGGCCAAGGTATAGCCCCCGCGCGGCCCGCGCACGCCTTTTAACACACCGGCGCGCACCAGTTTTTGCAGCACTTGTTCAAGATAACGCTGCGGAATCCCTTGCCGCTCGGTAATGTCTTTGGATTGCACCGGATAAGGCCGAGAATTATAGGCGATATCCAGAACCGCTTCGAGCGCAAGAGACGATTTTTTTGAAAGTGTTAACATCACCGGCTACCTGTAGAGCCAAAACCGCTTTGGTTTCGCTTTGTTTCTGATAAAATTTCAGTTTCAACAATACCACATCGAATGACCGAAGCAAAAACCATTTGTGCGATACGGTCGCCATGGTTGATTTGAAAATCCGTGTTGCCAAAATTAATCAAAATCACCCCGACTTCGCCGCGATAATCGCTGTCAATTGTCCCCGGTGCATTCACCAAAGTCACCCCGTGCTTTAACGCAAGCCCTGAACGCGGCCGAATTTGCACCTCGTAACCCGTTGGAATTTCGAAGCAAAGTCCAGTTTTTACAAGCAATCGCTGATTTGGTTTAACGATCAACCTTTCACGGCTCGTATCCGCCACTATATCCATACCCGCCGCGCCTGCAGTTTGATAAGACGGCAAAGGCAAAAGCGGATCAGCGCCTTTTGCCCTGGCGATTTTAAGTATCTGTGTCACCAAAAGCCTCGATAATTTTATTCACAAGCATGTTTGCGGTTTCTTTTTTGCTCATCTCGGGCCATTTTTCAGCACCGGTGTCAGAAATAAAGGTAATCTGGTTGTTATCGCCGCCCATAATTCCGGTTTCAGGGCTGACATCATTGGCCAAAATCCAGTCACAGCCCTTTCTTAGCCGTTTGGCAATTGCATTTTCAACCACATTATCGGTTTCTGCGGCAAATCCGATCACCAATTCGGGACGGTTGGTTTTTCTTTGCGAAACGGACCTCAAAATATCCGGATTCTCTGCCAGTTCAAACTGCGGCAACGCCCCCGAAGCGGTTTTTTTGATTTTGGATTTACCCGCGCCAACCACATGCCAATCCGCCACCGCCGCCGCAAAAACCGCGGCGTCACTTGGCCCTGCATTATCAACAGCAGCCAACATTTGAGCCGCGGTTTCAACCTCGGTTACATCCGCGCCCAGCGGGTGTTCGGCCAACGCAGGGCCGGTAATAAACGTAACCCGCGCACCGCGTGCCAGCAAGGCATTGGCAATCGCAACCCCTTGCTTTCCCGATGATCGGTTGGCGATATATCGAACCGGATCAATCGGCTCATGGGTGGGGCCGGAGGTAACAATTACATGCCGATTTGATAGTGGCCCACCTCGTATGACCGATTGAATGGACGCAATAATATCGGGAACCTCGGCCATTCTTCCCAACCCGAATTCACCGCAGGCCATGTTACCTTCACCCGGCCCGACCACATGAATCCCATCGGTTTTCAAGGTTGCAATATTGCGCTGGGTTGCAGGGTGGTGCCACATTCGCACATTCATGCTTGGCGCAATTAACACCGGTTTATCCGTCGCCAAAAGCAAGGTCGAAGCCAGATCATTTGCCAACCCGCTTGCCATTTTTGCCATCAAATCAGCGGTTGCCGGCGCAACAACAATGATGTCAGCCCCGCGCGACAGTTGAATATGGCCAATATCGGATTCAACATCCAGATCAAACAGGTTTTGATACAGCTTTTGCCCAGCCAACGCCGAAACCGATAGAGCCGTCACAAATTGTGATCCAGCTTGGGTTAAAACCGGCGTTACGGTTGCGCCCTGCTCGGATAACCTGCGAATTAGATCAAGGCTTTTATAAGCAGCAATGCCACCACCAATGATCAAAAGAACTTTTCGTCCATTAAGCATTCGGGTTCTTTCTTGTTTAGTGCCTCAAAGGCGTTAGTATAAATTCTAGTGCTGCACGGGCGACAACTCAAGCAGCAGTATTTTGCGACCGAACCTGGATGAAAACCTGAAATGCCGGCACTTTTTTGATAATATTCATGATAAAACCATCTCTACACAATTTCATTTATTCAACTATATTTCAGGATTGAGCCATAAAAATGTCACTTTTCAAACAAATTCCACAGGTTTCACTTTTCTTCGGCGGCGCTCGATCCGGCAAATCTGCCATGGCTGAACTGTATTGCCTAAACAGCAATTTAACCCCTAATTATTTTGCCACAGCGCGGATAGAAGACGCGGAAATGGAATTACGTATAGAATCGCATCAACAAAGCCGTGGCAAAAAATGGCATACAAAAGAAACACCGCTTGATTTGGTCAAAGCACTTGGCACCTTAAATAACTGTGATGTGGTGTTAATAGATTGCCTGACTTTGTGGTTATCAAACATCATGTTTGCCGAGGCAGACATTGAATTGGAACAAGCCAGATTGTTAACAGCAATGCAAAACTGTGCCGCAAAAGTTGTCTGCGTTTCTAACGAGCTTGGCATGGGGCTAGTGCCTGAAACCCGTCTTGGTCGCCAGTTTCGTGACGCGCAAGGGGTGCTTAACCAATCGGTTGCCGCAATTGCAACACAGGTGGTATTTGTTGCCGCCGGCCTGCCATTAATATTAAAAGGCAACCCGCAAGGGGGCAAAAATGACCACTGAATTCTGGTGGGTCCGCCATGGGCCAACCCATGCAAAAACCCTGATTGGCCACACCGATATTGCCGCCGATCTGTCCGACCACAAAGCATTAAACCGGCTGGCGACTTTTTTACCAAAAACCGACGCGGTTTTTTCATCCGACCTGATCCGCGCCTCGGAAACCGCGCGCGCCATTGCAAAATACCCATCCCCCGCGCAAAGGTTAAAAACCCTGCGCGAAATGAATTTTGGAGATTGGGAAGGGCTTGATTTTACCACTGTTGCAAAATCAGACCCAGATCTTTCGCGCAAGTTCTGGGAAAACCCCGGCGACGCCTCCCCACCAAACGGAGAAAGCTGGGACGTGTTTTCCAGGCGTATTCACAACCAGATCAACCGGTTTACCAGCCAAAACATCGGCCAGAAAGTTGTGGTTGTGGCCCATTTTGGCGTCATACTCGCAGCACTTCAACTAGCCGGAAATTTTTCTGCAAAGTCGGTTTTTTCCTTTAAAATTGCAAACTTATCCGTAACAAAACTTAACTATGACCCCGTCAGTTCAGGCTGGGCAATCCAGATAGTTAACCAAAATGTCTGATTGGCCGGATTTTTCTAAATATTAACATAAATTAAACCAATACCGCCGACATTAACCTCTGGATATCGGAGCATGTAATGATCGCGCGCAGTTATACAGTTGCCTTTATGGGGGTAGAGGCCAAAACAATTGAGGTTCAGGTCTCCTTAGCCTCTGGAATCCCTGCATTTAATCTGGTTGGCCTGCCCGACAAAGCCGTTTCCGAGGCCAAAGAAAGGGTGCGCGCGGCCATCACCGCTATGGGTCTGGCCCTGCCGGCAAAACGCATTACCATTAACCTTTCGCCTGCGGATATTCCCAAAATCGGGTCGCATTTTGACCTGCCGATCGCCCTGACATTGCTGGCGGCTATGGATGTATTGCCCAGGGAACAGCTTGAAAATCAACTGTCATTGGGCGAACTATCACTGGACGGAACATTGGTTGCAGTAAAAGGCGCGCTTCCCGCTGCAATCACCGCCGCATCAGCGAAATGCGGGTTGATTTGCCCCCATTCCTGCGGGCCAGAGGCCGCATGGGTTGACGCTGTCCAAGTGCTGGCACCGCAAAACCTGTTATCCATTGTCAACCATTTTGCCGGGCGGAATATTCTTGAACCCGCAACACCGGGCGAGGTTCCCATCGAATCCTCCCACCGCGATTTGCAAGATGTTCGCGGGCAAGAAAAAGCAAAACGGGCGCTTGAAATCGCGGCCGCAGGGGCGCATCATTTTTTGATGGTTGGCCCTCCCGGGTCGGGAAAATCCATGCTGGCTGCGCGTTTACCCGGAATTTTACCGCCCCTAGCCCCCCACGAAGCCTTGGAAACCTCAATGATTCACTCTCTGGCTGGCGTGTTGGAGGAAGGTGGAATTTCCCGCAGCCGGCCGTTTCGCACCCCCCATCATACCGCGAGCATGGCAGCAATTGTTGGCGGCGGGCGCAGCGCAAATCCGGGCGAGATTTCTTTGGCCCATAACGGCGCATTGTTTCTGGACGAGTTGCCGGAATTTTCGCGTACAGTTCTGGAAACCCTGCGCCAACCGCTGGAAACCGGCGATGTTGTGGTGGCGCGGGCCAATGCCCATGTGCGCTATCCGTGCAGATTTATGCTGGTGGCCGCTGCCAACCCCTGTAAATGCGGGTATCTGGCCGACCCGGAACGCGCCTGCGGGCGCGCGCCATTATGCGGAGACGACTATCTAGGCCGTATTTCCGGCCCGATGATGGACCGATTCGACATTCGCATTGATGTGCCCCCCGTAACAATTCGCGACCTTTCCGACCTGCCAAAAGGCGAAGAATCAAAAATCGTTGCAAGCAGGATTGTCAGTGCAAGACAAATACAAAATAACCGATTTCAAGGTGTTGAAGGTGTCATCACAAACTCATCTGCTGATGGAAAGGTACTGGAAAGCATCGTTAACCTGTCCTCCGAAGCGGTGGCATTGCTTGATCAAGCCGCTGAAAAATTCCATCTTTCTGCGCGGGCATATTTCCGTGTGCAACGGGTTGCCCGCACCATTGCAGACCTTGCCCATTCCGAAATCACCGAAAAACCACATCTGGCCGAGGCTTTGAGCTATCGTCTGGTTGACACCGGCTAATTTGGCAAAACCCGTTGAATAAATTCCCGTACTTGATTTAGGGTTTGGTCAGCTTCGGGCAGGCTGCCATGGAACAGCGGCCAGACATGGGGTGTTTTTTCATAAATATGCAGCATCACATCCACATTGTTGTTTTGTAGTTTTTTTGTCATGGCAACCGCATCATCCAACAGCACTTCGGTGGTGCTGGCAAATATCAAAACCGGCGCGGCATTTTCAAAATTTGCAAAAACAGGTGAGGCATAGGGGTTTTTGAAATCATCCGGCACGTAAAAATCCCGGGCGGCCCTGACCTGTTTTGGCGGCAAGACATAATCGGTTTTTTCGTTTGATTTCATAGATTTGCCAGAAAGAGTCAAATCTGTCCAAGGACTGAAAACCACAATCCCTGCGGGCTGTGGCATTGCCTCGGCCAATATTTTTGCCAATAGTGCAAGGGCAAGTCCACCGCCTGCGGAATCTCCGGCCAGGATGATATTTTTTGTGCCCGATGCGATCATTTCCTGATAAACCGCAAAAGCATCGTCAATGGCAGCAGGAAACGGATTTTCGGGCGCAAGCCGATAGTTTACCGATAAACCTTTTAATCCACAAAGGTCACAAATATGGGCAACCAGCCGACAATGGGTTTGCGCCGATCCAAAAACATAAGCCCCGCCATGCAGATATAACAAGGTGCCGTTATTGTGTTTATCCGCGTTGATATGCAACACATTCACCCCGCGCATTTCAGCCTCGATCACGGTGCTACCGCGCAAAGGACGAAACCGCCATTCCAGTGGTTTGTCCAACCATTTACGCAGCTTGGCAGGGTTTTTTGGGTCAACCCGAGACAATATAGGGTGCAATGCCCATTTCAGGAGAAAATTCAGAATTTTCAACCGTGTTGACATCAGGCCAGCCGCCCCTCGATGGCTTCCCAGATCAGCGCCGCAGTGTTCACACCGTTAAACCGCTCCAATTCTTGAATGCCGGTCGGGGAGGTAAGATTGATTTCGGTCAGGTATTTGCCAATTATATCGATTCCGACAAAAATCTGGCCTTTTTCCCGCAATATCGGTCCGATTCGTGCACAAATCTCAAGGTCTCGCTCAGTCATATCAACCGGTTCTGGCCGCCCGCCGACATGCATATTGGACCGAACCTCGCCTTTTGCCGGCACGCGGTTAATGGCGCCCACCGCAACGCCATCTACCAGTATAACCCGTTTGTCACCCGCAACGACATCCGGCAAATATTGCTGGGCAATCAGCGGCTCATTATTAATTCCGGTAAATAATTCATGCAGGGAAGACAGGTTTTTATCATCACGAGACAGCTTGAAAACCCCCGCCCCGCCATTGCCATAAAGCGGCTTTATAATAATATCGCCATGCTTTTCCTTAAACGCCCGAAGAGTTTGAATATCGCGTGCAATGGTGGTTGGCGGGGTCAAATCAGGAAATTTCAGCACCAGCAGCTTTTCGGGGTAATTCCGTATCCAGAATGGGTCATTTACCACTAAACAGTCCGGTTTTAACATATCCAGCAAATGGGTATTGGTGATATATCCCATATCGAATGGCGGGTCCTGTCGCACCCAGACCACATCCCAATCGGCCAGCTTTACGGTTTGTTCAGCGCCCAGCGTAAAATGGTTGCCCAACTCGCGACGCACAGTTAACGGCCAGCCGCGCGCGGTGATCTCTCCTTCGGCATAAGCCAGCTTGTCGGGGGTGTAATAAAACAATTCATGGCCGCGTTCTTGCGCCTCCAATGCAATACGAAAGCTGGTATCGCCTGCAATATCAATATTTTCGATCGGGTCCATTTGAATGGCGACTTTAAGGTTCATCTGCGCGCTCCGGCTTTGGTTTACCAACAATTGGGCGGAACGGGCCGTGGTTTCAACCTTAAAACCGTAGCAAGAGGCAATTTCACCCAAGGCACAAGAGAAATACCGTAAAAGAAACCAAAGCTTCGTGCTATCCAGCCAGAATGTTTTCCAACACCGCACATTGGCCCTGACCATCCACCATGGCCAGATCAAACCGGCAATCCGCATTCAAATCGGCATTTTGCGCCAGATATTCACTGGCACAATTCAGCAGGCGTTGCTGTTGGTTTGCTGTGATCGCAGCTGCGGCAATTTCGTGGGTTTTGCGGGCTTTGACCTCTATAAACACAATCACATCATCCAGACGAAAAACCAGATCAATCTCGCCCGCCTTGGTTTTCCAACGCCGCGCCAGTTCTTCAGCGCCCAACGCAGTATAATGCCGCGCGGCGATATCTTCGGCCGCCAAACCGTTGTGATATGCCCTGCTGCCCCTATTCACGGCCAAGTTCCACCGCGCGTTTATAAAGCGGCTTGCGCGACAGGTTAAACATTTCCGCCACCTCGCCAGCAGCATCTTTAACCGACCCATGCACCAGTGCCGCACGCAGGGCTGCATCAATATCATCCTCGCTGGCGGCGGCTTTTTCGGGCGGGCCAAGCACCACCACCGCCTCGCCTTTTGGCGCAGGCACACCAGCATAATATTCCGCCAATTCACCCAATGTGCCACGGCGCACTTCCTCGAATTTCTTGGTCAGCTCTCGGCACATGGCCGCCGGGCGATCCGCCCCGAAAACCTTGACCATTGCCGCAAAACAGGCGGCCAGCCGTTTGGGGTTTTCGTAAAAAACCAAAGTCGCCGGCACCGCGCGAAACTCATTAAAAAACGCCAGTCTTGCGTTGTTTTTGGTGGGGGCAAACCCCGCAAATAAAAACCGGTCGGTCGGCAACCCCGCCACCGAAAGCGCGGTTAACACAGCCGAGGCCCCCGGCGCGGCGGTTACCGGCAATTCAGCCGCAATAAAATCCCGCGCCAATGCAAAACCGGGGTCGGCAATCAATGGCGTGCCCGCATCGGACACATAGCCAACCGATTTGCCGTCGCGCGCCGCATCCAGCAGGCGTGGCCGCATGCCCGCACCGTTATGATCGTGATAGGGCAACAAGGGCCGGCCATTTAGCTTAACCCCGTGAATATCCATTAACTTGCGGGCTTGGCGGGTGTCTTCTGCCGCCAGAACATCGGCATTTGCCAGAATATCCAGCGCCCGCAGGGTAATATCCGATGCGGTGCCAATCGGCGTGGCAACCAGATATAGACCAGCGGAAAGACGCGGAGAAATACTGCCCATTGCTTAACTGCCTAACTTTACTTGTTTGACCGCAAGGCTTACTCTGCCCTGCTAGCTGAGTCTATTGATCTCAAACATATATTGCGAGGAAACATGTCCTTTATTAATTTTTTACCAACCAGAATTCTGCGCCCATTGGCAATTATTGCCGCGGCGCTTGGCCTTTCGGCCTGTGAACCCGTTGCCATTGGCAGCGGCACCTCCGAGGTGGACCCGAACGCGCCGGTGGTTGTGGCGCTGATGGTGCCGCTTGGCTCTGGCAATTCTGTCACCGACCAACTGGCGCAAAACCTAGTGAACGCTGCCAAAATGGCTGTGGGGGATGTGCGCGGTGCCAATATCGAATTGCGGGTGTATGAAACCGCAGCTGATCCGGCCACCGCCACCATTGCCGCCACCCGCGCCATTGATGAAGGCGCGCAGGTTATTTTAGGGCCACTGTTCAGTTCATCCACAACCGCAGTTGCAGCAGTGGCGCGGCCAAAGGGCATTAATGTGCTCAGCTTTTCCAATAATCCGGCCGTGGCGGGGGGCAATGTGTTTATCCTTGGCACCACCTTTGAAACCGTGGCCAACCGGCTGGTTTCCCATAGTATCGGTGCCGGTTTCAGCAATGTTGCCATCGTGCATCAGCAAGGAATCGAGGGCGAATTGGGCCGCGATGCAGTAACCACCGCAGTGGCGCGCAATGGCGGCACATTGGCTGCCACCCTGTCTTATCCGCTGGTGCTTGAGGAAATGAGCGAACAAGCCAGCATCATCGCCGATGATCTGCGCGCCAGCGGTGCCAATGCGGTGTTCTTTACGGATTCGCCGCTTCAGGGGCTTGGGTTTATGACCGCATCTCTGGCATCAAACCGGTATCGCACCCGTCGTGATGCCCAGTTTATGGGCCTGACCCGCTGGGATACATCGGACGAGGTGCTAAACACCCCGAGCCTGCAATCCGGCTGGTTTACCACGCCTGATCCCGGGTTGCTGTTGCAATTCGAAACCCGCTATCAACTGGCTTATGGTATCGAGGCCCACGGGCTTTCCGGCCTTGCCTATGATGGCGTGGCCGCGATTGGCGCCATGATCAACGCCGCCAAAACCACCGGCGATGACAATGCATTTTCCATGCAGCGTCTGACGGACCCGAACGGTTTTGCCGGTGTTACCGGTGTTTTCCGGTTTCGCAGCAACGGCACCAATGAGCGGGCTTTGGCGATTATGCAGGTTGATAACGGTGTGGCCATCATGATTTCCAGCGCCCCGCGCAGCTTTGCTGCATCGGGGAGCTAGCCATTTTTGACTATGTTGAAAATGAATTGACACTGGGCGGGCTTATCGGCTCGCCCAGTGTTATTTTTGATGCGGATTTATTCCGTCAAAATCTGGAAACCCGGCTATTCAGTGCCAAAGATGCCAGCGAAATCCGCAGCCATCTGGTGGAAACCCTGCGTGATGCCCTGACCAAGGGCCGGAATGCCATTGCCGATGCCCTCAAAATCGACCCGTATCGCGCCCGTGCCGCCACTCGCGCTTATGCTTGGCTGACCGACCAGATCGTGATGATGGTTATGGAAATAACCATTGCCAAACTGCACCCCGTCCATAACCCCACCGCATCCGAACGCCTGTCGCTGGTGACGGTCGGCGGGTCTGGTCGCGCTGAAATGGCGCCGTTTTCCGATGTCGATTTACTGTTCCTGACGCCTTATAAACAAACCGCTTGGGGCGAAAGCGTGATTGAAAGCATGCTTTATACCCTGTGGGATTTGCGCCTGAAGGTCGGCCATGCCACCCGCACCGTGGATGATTGCATCCGCTTGGGGCGCGAAGATTACACCATCCGCACCGCCTTGCTGGAAAACCGGTATTTATGCGGTGATGCGGCATTGGCAAAAGAACTGGACCAACGCCTGTGGCGCGAATTATTTGACAACACCGCCGCCGAATTTATCGAGGCCAAACTGAGCGAGCGCGCAAATCGCCACGCCAAAAACGGCGGCGCGCGCTATGTGGTGGAACCCAATGTCAAAGAAGGCAAAGGCGGCTTGCGCGACCTGCAAACCCTGTTCTGGATCGCAAAATACATCACCCATGTAGACACAGCCAATGATCTGGTCGCTGCGGGAATGCTGACGGCCGAGGAATCCAAAGATTTCATCGCCGCAGAAACATTTTTATGGACGGTGCGGGTGCATTTGCATCTGGTCAATAATCGCGCCACTGAAATACTTACCTTTAACAATCAAGTCGAAATCGCCCGCATATTAGGGTTCAAAGACAGCAACGGCATGCAAGGCGTTGAACGCTTCATGCAGGCATATTTCACCCATGCCAAACATGTCGGCGAATTAACCCGCATTTTCCTGACGGATCTGGAGGCCAAGCATGTCAAGAAAAAACCCAATATCGGGCGGCGCTTGCTTAATGCCTTCAGCCTGTCGCGCGACGGCGTGCCGCGCGGTTATGCGTTGCAACACGGGCGGCTGAATGTTGATAACCCTGAAACTTTCCTTAGCGACCCGATCAATTTTATGCGCCTGTACGAGGAAGGCTTGCGATCCAAAATTCTGATCCATCCCGATGCCATGCGGCTAATCGCCGGCAATCTTGATCTGATCGACGATAAATTCCGCCAAAACCCCGAGGCCAACCGGATATTTCTTGATCTGCTATTGTCCCATAACAACCCCGAACGCGCACTTAGGCGCATGAATGAATTAGGCGTTTTGGGCGCATTTATCCCCGATTTTGGCCGGATTGTCGCGATGATGCAATTCAATATGTATCATTCCTATACGGTTGACGAACACACCATTCAGTGCATTTCCAACCTGTTCAAAATCGAACAGCAAGGCTTGGTCGAGGATCTGCCGGTAGCCTCTGAAATTCTGAAAGCAGGTATTAACCGGCGGGTGCTTTATGTGGCACTTTTGCTGCATGATATCGGCAAAGGCCGCATTGAACCCCATGAGGAAATCGGCGCAAAAATCGCACGGGAATTATGCCCGCGCCTTGGCCTGCACCCTGATGAATGCGAATTGGTCGAATGGCTGGTGCAAAACCATTTGCTGATGTCCGATGTGGCGCAAAAACGCGATATTTCCGACCCCCGCACCGTGCGTGATTTTGCCAAAACCGTTAAATCCACCACGCGGCTGAAACTGCTTTTGGTGCTGACAGTATGTGATATTCGCGGCGTTGGTCCCACTGTGTGGAACAACTGGAAAGCCATGCTTTTGCGCCAGCTTTACGCCCTGACACTGGATACATTGACGGAGGGCGCCCAGGCCAAAAGCCAGCCCGAACGCGAGGCCGCTGCCAAACAAGCCCTTAAAAAATCCCTCAAGGATTGGAAAAAAGACGCGCTTCAAGCCGAATTTAACCGCCATTACGCGCCCTATTGGCTAGGGCTTGATACCAAAACCCACAAGATTTTTGCCCGTCTTGGCCGCAAAGGGGCCGCCAAGGAAATCGTTTCCAAAATCCGGCAGGATGATGCGCGCGACGCCACCCAAGCCTGTTTCGTTATGCATGATCATCCCGGCATTTTTGCACGGCTTGCCGGCGCATTGGCGCTGGTGGGGGCCAATGTTGTGGATGCGCGCACCTATACCAGCAGTGACGGTTATGCCACGGCAGTATTCTGGATACAGGATATGGACGGCAAACCGTTTGAAACCTCGCGTTTGGGGCGGCTTAACAAAATGATCAAACGGATATTACTGGGCGAGGTTATCACCCGCGATGCCCTTAAATCCAAAGGTCGCATTAAACCGCGCGAAAAAGATTTTATCGTGCCAACCACGATTACTTTTGATAACGAAGGCTCTGAAATATATACCATTATCGAGGTCGACACCCGCGACCGGCTGGGCCTGTTGCACGATGTTGCCCGCACCCTGACCGCCAACGGTATTTCGATTGTATCGGCAATTATCGCCACTTATGGCGAACAGGCGGTAGATACGTTTTATGTCAAAGACCTGTTCGGGTTAAAATTGCACAGCAAGGAAAAACGCAAAGCCATCGAGAAAAAACTGAGGGCCGCCATCGCACAGGCCGCAGAAAAATGACCAAGCCCATCCGCCTAATTTCGGGGTTTTTAACCGTGGGTGTCTGGACCTTGCTTAGCAAGGTGCTGGGCTTTGTGCGCGATGTGTTAATCGCCGCCACGCTGGGTTCAGGCCCGGCCGCGCAGGCAATACTGGTGGCCTTTGCCCTGCCCAATATGTTCCGGCGTTTTTTTGCCGAGGGCGCGTTCAACACCGCTTTTGTGCCGTTATTTTCCAAAAAAATCGAATCCGGCGAAGGTGCAGAAAATTTCGCCAGCGAGGCGTTTTCCGCATTGGCCAGTATTGTGATATTGCTGACCTTGGTTGCGCAGGTTTTCATGCCGGTTCTGGTATTGGCTATGGCCAGCGGTTTTGTTGGCGATGAACGTTTTGATCTGACCGTAGATTTTGGCCGTATTGCCTTTCCCTATATTCTGTTTATTTCGCTGGCGGCGCTGCTTAGCGGTGTTCTAAACGCCATGGGCCGGTTTGCCGTGGCCGCTGCTGCACCGGTTTTGTTGAATATCATTTTGATAGGCGCCATTTTTCTGGCGCTGGAATTAAATGCCGATGTGGCGCGCGCGATTATCTGGGCCATTCCTTTTGCCGGTATCGCGCAAATGATGATGCTGTGGTTTGCGGCACGTTCGGCGGGCATCCGCATTATTCCGCGCCGCCCAAGGCTGTCACCTGAAATGAAACGTCTTGCCATCATTGCCGCCCCTGCGGCGCTGGCGGGCGGGGTGGTGCAGATCAATCTTTTGGTCGGGCGGCAGGTTGCATCCTATTTTGATGGCGCGATTGCCTGGCTTTCTTATGCCGACCGTTTGTATCAATTGCCGCTAGGCGTGGTTGGCATTGCCATTGGCGTAGTTTTGTTGCCGGATCTTTCGCGTAAATTGCGGGCCAAGGATACTTTGGGCGGCACCAACAGCCTGAACCGAGCCGCCGAATTTTCGTTAATCCTGACCCTGCCAGCTGCGGTGGCATTTATGGTTATCCCCCTGCCGCTGGTTTCGGTGCTGTTTGAACGGGGTGCATTTTCGGCCACAGACGCATCGGCAACCGCGCGGGCCGTGGCAATATACGGCGCAGGCCTGCCGGCATTTGTGTTGGCCAAAGTGGTTTCACCAATATATTTTGCCCGCGAAAACACCCGCAAACCGTTTCATTTTGCGCTGATCTCGATGCTGGTAAATGTAACCCTTGCGATTGGATTAACCCCTTGGTTCGGTTATCTGGCTGCTGCCATCGGCACCAGCGTTGCCGCGTGGATTATGCTGGCACAACTGGTAACGGGCAGCCTGAAATACGAGGGCGTGGCCATAGACCACCGCCTTAAACGCGCATTTCCACGCATCATTCTGGCCTGTATCATCATGGGGCTGGTGGTGTTTTTTGCGGCAAACGGCCTTGGCACTTATCTTGAAACCCCCACAATCAGATACGCCGCACTGGCGCTGTTGGTTGTTTTGGCCACAGCAATATATCTGCTGGCATTGCTGGGTTTGGGTGCCACACGCATTTCCGACATTAAACGGGTTTTGCGCCGCTAACCCCGGTTTCGGGCCGCAGCGATCCAGCCTTTTATCCGTTCCCGCCCATCGGGGGCCAGCACAAAGGATAATAAAAACCCGGTGATCAGCCCCGAAAAATCCGCTGTCCAGCTGTTTGGTACGCCGTAAAATAATGCAAAAACCCCTCGGATCAACAGCAATAAAGCAATTAACCGAAACGCTGGCCATGTGCTTTCGTTCAAAGCTTTAAGGCGGGTATATTCGATCCATGTATAGGCCGAGATAAACCCGTAAACCGCAGGATAAGACCCGACCAGCGGAAAGGCCTGATTGGAAAACATGCCGAAAACCAGCGCCCCGACGATCGAGCAACTAACAAACAGAGCCACCACCGCCATATTGGAGAATTTTTCCGATATAGTCTTGCCCATCGCCAGAAAAATAGTCGCGGCCACTGCCATATGGCCAATACCAAGATGCAAAAACGGATAGGTTAAAAATGGCCAGAGCGTCGCCAGTTCCACCCGCCGGTTTTGCAAAATATGTTCAAACACCGCATCATGAAAGGCAAAATTCCGCAGCAGATATATCCGCCAAGTGGCGCCTTGCACGCCGCCAATTATGCCGCGCTCAGCCAGTTGCAAAATCACCTCGACCCCGACAATCATCAGCGTTAAAATAATGACAACCCAGGAAATCGGGTTAAAAATAGCAGTGGTATTCGGTTGATTTTCAGACATGGGTCTTTTCGTTTTTATCTGTTTAGGTCAGGTTCAGCGCACTTGTCCAGCATTGGGGCGAAATAGCAGCCCCAATAGCCAACCGGCAATAAAGCCCCCCAGATGGGCCTCCCATGCCAACATGCCGTCAAACACAAACCAGAACGCAACATTCATGCCAACCAGCACCGCGACAAACTGGTAAACCGGTGTCAAAGCCGCCCCCGTGCGCCGCAACATGCGGTATTCCAGCACTTTCCAGAACCCGAAAAACCCGAACACTGCGCCCGATGCCCCCACCGCCGGCGCGCCGCTGCCATTTAACAACACAAACAAAACACCCCCGACCCCGGCCGAGACAAAAAACAGGGTCAAAACCCATTTGGACCCGACCCCGACCGATAGCCGTTTACCCAGCGCCAGCAAAATAACGGTATTCATCGCCATATGGAACAGGCTTCCATGCACAAATGCATGGCTGAAAAACATCGCAAACTTCTGCCCTGAATAAAACTCCTGCCAGCCTTGGGTTATATATTGCGGCCACAACCCTGCATAAATTATAATTTGCCAACGCAGGTCTTCGACCGGAAAAATCCCGTAATCCCCGGCAGATGCGACCAGTTCCACCAAAACAATCAGCGCCACCAGATATTTCAGCGATTTCGGCATGGGTTGAAAATTGTCTTGTTGCATTATTTCTGTCCTGTTGACGCTTCGCACGGGCCGCGCGATAAGACCACAAATAATCTTGAGATGAAAGGGAACAAACCCATGGCTGAAACCCTGCATACCCAGCGTGTTTTTTCCGGCATCAAGCCAAGCGGCGGCCTGACACTGGGCAATTATCTGGGCGCGATCCAGCGCTTTGTCGATATGCAAAATACGGATATCGAGACAATTTATTGTGTTGTCGATCTGCACGCGATCACCGTCTGGCAAGACCCGTCAGAGCTACGCCATGCCACCCGCGAACTAGTGGCCGCCTATGTGGCCAGCGGGCTGGATACCTCCAAATCGATCATCTTTAACCAATCCCAAGTGCCGGCGCATGCGGAACTGGGCTGGATATTCAATTGCGTGGCCCGCATGGGCTGGATGAACCGCATGACCCAATTCAAGGAGAAAGCCGGCAAGAATGCCGAGGCGGTTTCCTTGGGCCTATATGCATATCCCTCGCTGATGGCCGCCGATATTCTGGCCTATAAGGCCACCCATGTGCCGGTTGGCGAAGACCAGAAACAACATGTGGAACTGACCCGCGATATTGCTGCCAAATTCAACCATGATTTCAAGGTGCCGGATTTCTTTCCCATCACCGAACCGATTATCGAGGGTGCCTCCACCCGCGTCATGGGCCTGCGCGACGGCACCAAGAAAATGTCCAAATCCGGTGCATCCGATATGGACCGGATCAACATGACCGATTCTGCGGAATTGATTGTGAAAAAATTCAAAAAGGCCAAATCCGATGCAGAACCCCTGCCGGAGTCGGTTGAAGGCTTAAAAGACCGCCCCGAGGCGCGAAATTTGGTCAACATTTACGCCTCGCTGTCGGGCCGCACGTCAGAATCGGTGATTGAAGAATATGCCGGTGCGCAATGGGGCCGGTTCAAACCTGCCCTTGCTGATCTGGCCGTATCGGTTCTGGAACCGATTTCAACAGAAATGTCTCGCCTGATGCAAGACCCCGCCGAGATCGACAAAATTTTGGCCGAGGGTTCAGCCAAAGCCAACGCCATAGCCCAACCGGTATTGGAGGATGTCTATGATATTGTCGGTTTCATCCGCGGCCAACAATGGCCGAGATGAACCGTAGGGTGCGTGGTCCCCACGCACCGCTCGGCTCAAGGGGTTAGGAGCAAGATTCGGGTCGACTAACCCAACAAAAACCCGTCGAACAGGTATTCTGTTTTCAAGGATACCCCAATGGTTCAAACGGTAACATAGTGGCTCTATGTCATGTAATGTCACGTATGAATGAAGCCGCAGGGCGCGGCCAGTTTTCACTGCAAAACCGATCTCGCGCTGATGGTGCAGGATTAATAGGCCCTGACCCTGGCTTTGAAACCATGGTAGGAAATTCGCCATTGGCAGCGCTGCTGACTTTTACCACCGTCACATTAACCCTTCCACGGCATACGGAAAAATTACATAAAACTTATACAAAAATTACATTTAATTTGGCGGTTTTACCGAATTGGTTAACGCAATTCCTTATGCATCACATGCGCCGCAACCAGCCCCTTAACCGGGTGCCGAAACGCCTTTGGAACCGTCCCGACAATCGCAAACCCGTGACGTTGCCACAGCCCGACCGCGCCGGTATTTGTTTCCACCACCAGATTATATTGCATACCCGAAAACCCCATCCGCAGGGCCTCGGATTGCGAAAATTCACACATCAGCCCGGCCACACCTTTGCCTCGCGCCGCCGGTGCGACCACATAGCCACAATTACACATATGCGCCCCCAGCGCAGGCTGGTTGGGTTTAATGTAAAACGTGCCCAGCACAGTGCCATTTTCCAAAGCCACATAGGTTGCAAGCGGTTGCTCGATCCAAACCTCCCTTGCCTCTGCCCCGGAAATATCGCGCGCAAAAGGATAGGTTTCCCCAGCCCGAAAAACCGGTTTCAAAATCTGCCAGACCTCGGGCCAGTTTTGTGTCCTATAAGGCTGAATAATCATGCAACCCTCCCTTTGATGCAGCATTGCCAAAAGCCCCGCCAATGTCCAACCCGAAATTCTGACGCGGTTGTGAGTTTACTTTCCCCGTATTACATGCAATTTATCGAATATTATTTTTATGGAGGCAGCAATGCGCAATATATTCGGATTTTTTCAAGTGATTTCAATGGTGTTGCTGGCCAGCGCTGTAACTGCACAGGTGCGCCAGATCACGCCGGATGTGGCGCGGGAAATGGCCTTGGCGGGGGAAATCGTGCTGATTGACATCCGCGAACCGTTTGAGTGGCAACAAACCGGCCTCCCCGATGTGGCCCTGACCGCCGCCATGCGCAGCGATAATTTTATTGAAACCCTGATCGCAATTCGCAACCAGAATCCTGACATTCCGCTGGCATTGTTTTGCCGCACCGCCAACCGTTCCGGCGCTGTCACCCGACAGCTTTATGATGCCGGCCTGACCGATGTGATCGACGTGATCGAGGGGATAGCCGGCTCTGCCGATGGGCCGGGCTGGGCGGCGCGTGGCTTGCCTGTTCGCGCGATTGACGAACCGGTGAATGCGGCAATTTTGACCGTTCAACCCTAAAGGCAACGGTTGCGCAGGGTCCGTTTTTAAGTAACTATGATCCAGAGCAAACCGGAACCGGAGCCTTATTATGCGTAAATTTCTTGTTGTCATGGATGATAGCCCCGAATTTCTGAACGCCTTGCGCTTTGCGGCCATTCGCGCCAAAAAAACCGGCGGAGGCGTTGAAATCCTTGGCATAATCCCCCCCGAAGAATTCCAGCACTGGATCGGCGTAGGCGATGTTATGCGCGCCGAAGCCCGCGAACGGATCGAGGAACACTTCAAGGTTTTCTCCAAATGGATGGTCGACAAAGAAGGTGTGGAACCGGAACTGGTGATCCGCGAAGGCGAAAAAGCCGACGCGGTTCTGGAACAGATTTCCAAGGATAAAGAGGTCGGCGTGTTGGTGTTGGGTGCCTGTATCGGCGCCAGCCCCGGGCCGCTGGTTACACAACTGGTTACCAAACTTGGCGGTGATATGACCGTGCCAATAACCATTGTGCCCGGTGCCATGACCAAAGAAGCCATCATCGCCGTTAGCTAAAATCCCAACCTGAATCCGCCGTTTTTGAGGGGAAAACCCGAATGGCGGTTGCATTGGGCAAAGTGCCTTGCAGCGTTAGCCCCGTATGTTCGTGAATTGGCCAGAACACCGCGCCATGGGCAACCACCAGCGGCACGCTGTCATGGCATAAAACCTGTTCAAATGCGGCAAAAACCCGTTGGGTAAATGCATCATATGTTTCAGCCTGATCCGGCGTATACCCCGCGCGCCATTTATCGGAAAAGCTTTTGCCGCTGCGCAACGTGCCTTCCAACACGCCAAAATTACATTCCTGTAGCCCGACAATTTCGGTCAATGGCAGATTCAGATCCTTGTTCAGAATATCGGCTGTCGCACGGGCGCGCACCAAGGGGCTGCTGAAAATATGGGTGATTCCGCAGTTTTTCAGGCTATCAACCGCGCTATGGGCCTGTGCTATTCCGGCCTCGTTCAGGGGAATGTCTTTGCTGCCCTGATAACGTTTTTCAAGGTTCCAGTCAGTCTGGCCGTGGCGGATGTAATAAAACGGTTTTTTCAAAAGCATAGCTGCATGCATAATCAGCCATGGTTTAATTCGCAACCGCTTGTTTTTCACAGGTTTCGATTACTTGACTTTTTTGGTCAGGCCCGCCATATCAGACCTAACCCGAAAGGCAATATTATGTTTATCCAAACCGAATCCACCCCGAACCCTGCCACCCTGAAATTCCTGCCCGGACAAGCAGTAATGCAAATGGGCACCGCCGATTTCCCCAATGAGGAAAGCGCCGTTACATCCCCCCTGGCGCAGCTGATTTTTGCAGCAGATGGCGTTGCGGGCGTATTTTTCGGGCCGGATTTTGTGACCGTTACCAAAACCGATGCGGTTGAATGGGCCCATATCAAACCGGCCATTCTGGGCGCAATCATGGAGCATTACCAATCCGGCAATCCGGTGATGGCCGATGATAGCGGCACGGTTGGCCATGCAGAACATGACGGGCCGGATGCTGAAATTGTCAATCAAATCAAAGAATTGCTGGATACCCGCGTGCGCCCTGCAGTGGCGCAGGATGGCGGCGATATTACCTTTCACGGTTTTGATCGCGGCGTGGTTTATCTGCACATGCAAGGTGCCTGTGCCGGCTGCCCTTCGTCAACCATGACCCTGAAAAGCGGCATTGAAAACCTGTTGCGCCATTACATCCCCGAGGTCACCGAGGTGCGGCCTGTTGCCGTCTGACACGCCGATAATCCTTGCCTTTGATACATCGGCCGCCCTTAGCGCGGCCGTTTTGTTACGGGGGGATATGGTTCTGGCCCAACGCCAGGAAACCCTAGGCCGCAATCAGGTGCAGCGGCTTTTCCCGATGCTTGAGGAAATATTGGCCGAATCCGCCATCCAATGGCCTGATCTAACCGCGATTGCGGTTTGTGTTGGCCCGGGAAATTTCACCGGTACCCGAATTGGGGTTTCCGCCGCGCGGGGCTTGGCAATGTCATTAAAAATTCCGGCAATTGGCGTTTCGGTTTTTGAAGCTGCCGCGCTGGCAGGGCTGGCGGATGATATGCCTGATATCACTGTCGGCATGCAGCTACCGCGCGACCGGTTCGGGGTGCAACGCTTTGCAGCAGGTCAGCCGCCTTTGCCGTTAACGGCACCAAGCCTGTCGGACCGCGGCTTTAGCAGCCCTTTTGAAATTGCTCATATCGCTGAATTTGCTAGACAATCCTTGGCAAACGGCCACCCGACCCAACCGCCTGCACCGCTATATTTACGCCCCGCAGATGCCGCCCCCGCCAAAGACCAGCCGCCGGTGATACTGGATGACAGCTGATCAAATGGCCCATATTCATGCGCTGTGTTTCACAACACCGCGCCCGTGGAGCGCCGCCGAATTTTCCGAAATGCTGGCCAGCCCGTCGGTTTTTATGTTGCACATTGCCGATGGTTTTGCCTTGGGCCGTTTGGCAGGGCCAGAGGCCGAATTGCTGACAATTGCCATCCACCCCGACGCACAAGGCAAGGGAAAAGGCTGCGAATTATTACAAAAATTTATCGAATCAATCCGCCAAAACAATGTCTCTGACCTCTTTTTGGAAGTCGCGGAAACCAATTTTACGGCGATAAAGCTTTACGAATCCGCAGGCTTTGCAACCACTGGCCGTCGCGCGGCGTATTACAAAGCCCCGTCAGGGCCAAAAATCGCTGCAATTACAATGAAATATACATTGCCAGAACCTCCCCCTACGTAATTCCGGCCAATCGGCCAAAAATGAAGGAAATATGAAAAAGGCATTGACCGCTGCCCTCCCGAACCGCTTTACTAACGCATCGTATCTCCGGCTTTCCGCGCGTTTCGTTCGCGGTTGGTTCGGATTTCTAAATATTGGGAGAACCAAATGAAACTACTTACAACTCTTATGGGTGCGGCTGCATTTATCGGCGCATCATCGATGGCATTTGCAGGCAGCCACGGCGGCGGCGCAACCCCGGCTCTGATTTTTGATCTGGGCGGCAAATTCGACAAATCATTTAACGAATCCAGCTATAATGGTGCAGAGCGTTTCCGCGAAGAAACCGGCATTGAATATCGTGAATTCGAACTGCAATCCGACGCACAGCGCGAACAGGCGCTTCGCCGGTTTGCCCAGCAAGGCAACAACCCTGTTGTTGTAGCCGGCTTTTCAAACGCGACGGCCATGAGCATTGTTGCGGCTGAATTCCCCGACACCGATTTTGTGATCATCGACATGGTTGTTGATGCGCCAAATGTACGTTCGGTTGTATTTGCCGAACATGAAGGCTCTTATCTGGTTGGCCTGCTGGCTGCCATGGCATCGGAAACCGACACGGTCAGCTTTGTTGGCGGCATGGATATTCCACTGATCCGCAAGTTTGAATGTGGCTATTTCCAAGGTGCGCGCGCGGCAAACCCCGACGTGACCTTGATTGGCAACATGACCGGCACCGATGGTTCCGCATGGAACAATCCGGTTAAAGGTGGCGAACTGACCATGGCACAGATCGAAGCCGGTTCGGGCGCTGTTTTCGCAGCGGCAGGCGGCACTGGTCGTGGCGTGTTGCAAGCAGCGGCTGACGCAGGCATTTATGCCATCGGCGTTGACAGCAACCAGAACTATATGCATCCGGGCACCATGCTGACCTCGATGATGAAACGGGTTGATGTTGCTGTTTATAACGCATTTAACGATGTGAATAACGGCGAATTCACCACGGGCATCATTGCCATGGGCCTTGCCGAAGACGGCGTTGGCTGGGCGGATGATGAATTCAATGCTGACCTGATCACCGACGAAATGCGTGCTGCTGTTGATGCGGCCCGTGCCGGTATCATCGCTGGTGACATCGTTGTGCATGACTATATGTCCGACGGCTCTTGCCCGGTTGAATAGCCGGACATGACTGTAACTGAAAACCCGGGGCAGCCAAATGCGGCTGCCCCAGTGCCCCCCGCGATCGAGCTGTCTGGCATAAGCAAAGCATTTGGCCCGGTGCAGGCCAATAAAGACATTACCATGACCGTTGCCAAAGGTGCCATTCACGGCATTGTCGGCGAAAACGGCGCTGGTAAATCAACGCTTATGTCGATCCTTTACGGTTTTTACAAAGCCGATTCCGGCAATATAAAAATTAACGGGGTTGATACCGAAATCACCGATAGCCACGCCGCGATTGCCGCCGGCATTGGTATGGTGCATCAGCATTTTATGCTGGTTGATACCTTTACGGTGCTGGAAAATGTCATATTAGGTGCCGAAGACGGCCCCATGCTAAAACCCAGCCTCGCCAAAGCCCGCAAGGAATTGCAGCGGCTGGCCGAAGAATATGAACTGGATGTAGACCCGGACGCCATCGTTGGCGAAATCTCGGTAGGCTTCCAGCAGCGGGTTGAGATTCTGAAAGCCCTGTATCGACAGGCAGAAATTCTTATTCTGGACGAACCCACCGGGGTTTTGACACCGGCCGAGGCCGACCATCTGTTTCGCATTTTGAAAAACCTGAAGGAACAAGGCAAAACCATTGTTCTGATTACCCATAAATTGCGCGAAATCATGGATGTTACCGACACGGTTTCGGTAATGCGGCGCGGCGAAATGACCGCCACCATTGAAACCGCCACCACCAGCCCGTCAAAACTGGCCGAAGCCATGGTTGGCCGCAGCGTGATTATGGAGGTCGAAAAATCCCCTGTATCGGTTGGTGAAACCGTGATGGAGATCAAAAATCTGGTTGTCAAAGATGGCCAAGGGGTGGAGCGGCTCAAGAATATTTCCTTTTCGTTAAAACGTGGCGAGGTGCTGGGCATTGCCGGTGTGGCAGGCAACGGCCAGACGGAATTGCTGGAGGTTCTGGGCGGCATTCGTGCAGCCACCAGTGGCGAAGTGATTATGAAGGGCGAATCGATTGATCTGACCCATAAGGCCAATGCCCAGCAACGCCGCCATCGCGGCATCGGCCATGTGCCCGAAGACCGGCACGCGCGCGGTTTGGTCATGGCGTTCCAGACATGGGAAAACACCGCGCTTGGCTATCATAACGAACCCGAATTCAGCAGCAAGTTCGGCTTGGCCAATCAAAAGGCGATGTTTGAAGATGCGCAAGGCAAGATGGAACGCTTTGACATTCGCCCGCCAATTCCCAAACTTGTCGCCTCCAGTTTTTCGGGCGGCAACCAGCAAAAAATCGTGCTGGCGCGGGAAATTGAACGCAACCCCGAAGTATTGCTGATTGGCCAACCGACGCGGGGCGTCGATATTGGCGCGATTGAATTTATCCATCAACAAATCGTCAAACTGCGCGATGCGGGTAAGGCCATTTTGCTGATCTCGGTTGAACTGGACGAAATTCAGGCCTTGTCTGACCGCATTCTGGTGATGTTTGACGGCATTATTCAGGGCGAACGCCTGCCTGAAAATACTGATAAAAACGAGCTGGGCCTGCTGATGGCCGGCGTTGATCCGGAGGCCGAAACATGAATAATGGTATTCCTAAATGGGTTGATGTCATCCTGATCCCGTTATTGTCATTGATACTGGCATTTGTGGTGTCAGGCCTTGTGGTGTTGTCGATTGGCAAAGACCCTATTCAAGCCATCAAACTAATGGTTTACGGGGCGTTTCGGCTGAATGACGGCATTGGCCCAACCCTGTATTACACCACCAGCTTTATCTTTACCGGCCTTGCGGTGGCGGTGGCGTTTCATGCCAAACTGTTCAACATCGGCGGCGAGGGTCAGGCCGCAATGGCCGGTGTTGGGGTTACCCTGATAATGCTGGCATTCGATTGGCCCCACTGGACCATTGCCCTTTTGGTTGGCACACTGGCAGCGGCAATTTTTGGCGCGGCATGGGCGGCAATTCCGGCCTATTTGCAAGTGAAACGCGGTTCTCATATTGTGATTACCACCATTATGTTCAACCTGATTGCCGGTTCGGTGATTGCCTATTTGCTGGTTGGCCCGTTGCAGGCCAATGGGTCATTGCCTGAAAGCTCGCGGTTTCCGTCCGCAGCAGCATTGCCCACATTGCATGATATTTTCGGCGTAGTCGGTATCAACTTTGACAAGTTTTCCGATGCGAATATTACCTTTTTCATGGCACTTTTGGCGGCGGTGTTTGTCTGGCTGCTGATCTGGAAAAGCCGCTTGGGGTATGAAATCCGGGTGTTTGGCAATTCCGACAAAGCCGCCGTATATGCGGGGATTTCACCAGTAAAAATCACCATGATCATTATGCTTATATCGGGTGCATTGGCGGGTCTAATGGCGGTAAACACCGTGCAGGGCCAAGCCGAGCGGCTGGTTCTGGGCGCGGTTGAAGGTGCCGGATTTATCGGCATTGCCGTGGCCCTGATGGGGCGAAACCATCCTGTGGGCATTGTTTTGGCTGCGTTTCTGTTTGGCGCGCTAACCCAGGGGGGGGTTGAATTGCAATTTGAAATGCAGATACCGGCCCAGATGGTGATTGTTATTCAAGCCTTGATTATCATGTTTACCGGCAGCCTGGAAAACCTTGTGCGCATGCCGGTTGAACGCTTGTTTACCCGAATGAAGAAGAGGGCCGCATAATGGATTTTGGAACCATATTGCAAATTCTGGACTCGGCCGTGCGGTTTTCAACGCCGCTTTTGCTGGCTTGCCTTGCGGGGCTTTGGTCGGAACGCTCGGGTATTTTTGACATCGGGCTAGAAGGCAAGATGCTGATCGGTGCTTTTGCCGCCGGTGCGTTTTCGGCTTTTACCACCCTGCCGGTTTATGATGGCGGCTGGGGCTGGGAAACCGGCGGCATGTGGATTGGCATGGTTGCGGCCATTATTGCCTCTATATTGCTGGCACTGATCCATGGCGTTGCCTCTATTACCCTGCGCGGCAATCAATTGATTTCCGGCGTGGCGATCAACTTTTTTGCCGCCGGTATTACGGTTTTGCTTGGTGCCAGCTGGTTTCGCCAAGGCGGCGATACCCCGCAATTGCCAACTGGCGGCCGGTTCCGCCCGATCGAATTGCCGCTTGCGGAAACTGTCGGAGAGGTGCCGATTATCGGCCCGATTTATGAAAACCTGATTTCGGGCCATAACCTGATCATATATTTTGGCTTTTTTGCAGTTCTTGCCACCTATTGGGTGCTGTTTCGCACCCGTTACGGGCTACGCCTGCGTGCGGTTGGCGAAAACCCCGGTGCGGTGGATACCGCCGGTATTTCGGTGGTAAAGCTGCGCTATTCAGCGATTATTATCACCGGTATCCTATGCGGGATTGCTGGCGCTTATCTAAGCCTTGGCACATCAGCCCCCGGTTTTGGCCGTGATATGACCGCAGGGCGCGGGTTTATCGCGCTGGCGGCGCTGATATTTGCCAAATGGCGGCCGGTTCCGGCGATGTGGGCCTGTTTGCTATTTGGTCTGCTAGAAGCCATTTCGACCAAATACCAATCCATTGATCTTGGCTTTATGGTGCTGCCCGGGCAATTCATGCAAGCACTGCCCTATGTCATGACCGTGGTTATTCTGGCCGGTTTTGTTGGCAAAGCCATCCCGCCCAAAGCCGGCGGCGAACCCTATGTGAAAGAACGATAACCATGCTGGCTGATCTGATCCGCAAAAAAACAGGCGCAGAGCCGATTAAATATGGCCTGATCCTTGGCTCCGGCCTTGGCCATATTGCCGATCAGGTTGATGGCGTGGCGATTGATTATGCTGATCTGCCCGGCTTTCCCTATGCGGGCGTTTCCGGCCATAACCCCAAACTGGTGGTCGGCAATCTGGAGGGCGTGCGCGTCGCGGTGCTGGGCGGGCGCATGCATTATTATGAGCGCGGCCAAGCCGACGTGATGCGGGTGCCAATCGAAACCCTGCACCAGCTGGGCGCAGAGGCAATTATTGCCACCAATGCAGCAGGAACTTGCGAACCAAATACCCGACCCGGCGATATTATGATGTTGGATGACCACATTAATTTTGCCGGTGCCAACCCGCTGATTGGCGAAGACACCGACCAACGCTTTGTCTCGCTTTCCGATGCGTATGACCCTGAAATGCGTGCCGGATTGCGCGCCGCTGCACAGGCCGCCAATGTGGAAATGTCGAGCGGCGTTTATGCATGGTTTTCCGGCCCCAGCTTTGAAACCCCTGCTGAAATTCGCGCCATTCGCCGTATGGGGGCGGATGCTGTTGGCATGTCGACCGTGCCCGAGGTGATTCTCGCGCGGTTTTTTGGCATGAAAGCCGCCGCGATTTCGGTAATTACCAATATGGCTGCGGGCCTGAGTTCTGAAAACCTGTCCCATGAACACACTAAAAAAATGGCTCCGATCGGGGCTAAAAAGCTGGAAAAGGTGCTGCGACAGTATCTTTTGCAGCAATCTGGCTAAATAGCTCCAATATGTCGCAGTTTTTGGATTGATATATTCAAGAATTGTGTTGTAAATGAAATCACCGCATTAAGGTGACATCATGCAGATATATCTTCCGATTGCCGAGGTCTCGGTAAACATTTTCCTATTGCTGGGTTTAGGTGGCGGCGTCGGCATCCTTTCCGGCATGTTTGGCGTTGGCGGCGGGTTTTTGATGACGCCGCTTTTGTTTATGATCGGTATTCCGCCTGCGGTTGCGGTTGCGACCGAGGCCAACCAGATTGTGGCCTCAAGCTTTTCGGGTGTATTGGCCCATTTTCGCCGCAAAACCGTTGATTTTAAAATGGGATCGGTATTGCTGGTTGGTGGTTTGGTTGGCGCGGCCATCGGTGTGCAGGTTTTCAAATATCTAAAAGCCATTGGTCAGGTCGAATTGCTGGTTACCCTGACTTATGTGGTGTTTCTGGGCATCATCGGTTCCTTGATGTTTATCGAAAGCCTGAACGCGATTCGCAAATCCAAAAAGCCCGGCGCTGTTTACAAGAAAAAGAAACATACCTGGATCCACGGCTTGCCTTTCAAGATGCGGTTTCGCACTTCGAATCTTTATATTTCTGTCATTCCGCCAATTCTGGTTGGGCTGTTGGTAGGAATTCTGGCCGCTATTATGGGGGTTGGCGGCGGCTTTATTATGGTTCCGGCAATGATTTATCTGCTGGGCATGCCCACCAAGGTTGTGGTTGGCACCTCATTATTCCAGATTATTTTTGTCACCGCCTTTACCACCTTGGCCCATGCCACCCAGAATTTTACCGTTGATGCGGTGCTGGCGTTGCTGTTGCTGCTTGGCGGTGTGGTTGGCGCGCAAATCGGCGCGCGTATCGGGGTAAAGCTAAAGGCCGAGCAATTGCGTATTTTGCTGGCTATTCTGGTGCTGGGCATGTGTGGAAAACTGGCGATGGATCTGCTGATTATGCCGTCTGAACTATTCTCTATCGGCGTGGGGGGGCATTAGCATGTTACGAATTCTAAGCTTTTTACTGGCATTTTCAGCCAGCGCAATCTCTGCTCAGGAAACCGTTATTGTTGGCCTTAGCCAAAGCAATGTCGCCATTACCGCCAATTTTTCCGGCTCGGATATTCTGGTATTTGGCGCGGTCAAACGCACCGGCGAATTGCCGGTTGATGCCAGCCCGCTGGATGTGATCATCGTGGTCGAAGGCCCGTTACAACAGGTAACCGTGCGGCGCAAAGAAAAGAAACTGGGCATTTGGGTGAACACAGATTCCGTTGATATTGACGCCGCACCCAGCTTTTTCACGGTGGCCACCACCGCGCCGCTGGATGATATCCTGCCCGAGGAATTGCAGCGCGAACACGCCATCGGGCTTGAATATGCAGTGCGTCTGCCCGAACAGGATCTGGACCCGGAAACCGAAAGCTTTAACGAGGCCATTGCCCGAATTCGTGTAGCCAACGGGTTATATTCCGAACGCGAAGGCGCAGTGAATTTCAGTGCCGATACCTTGTTTGACACAGATATAGAACTGCCCGCCAACCTGATCGAAGGCGATTATACCACCAAGATTTTTCTGATCCGCGATCAACAGATCATCGGCCAGACCTCGGTCCAGATCTCGGTGCGAAAAACCGGTATTGAACGCTGGATCTATAATCTGGCACATGAACAAGCCTTGCTTTACGGGCTGTTGTCACTGTTGGTGGCGCTGGTTGCGGGGTATGGCGCATCGGAAATTTTCCGCCGTCTCAAGGGCTGATTTTTGGTAATATCACTTATCCAGCTTTTTCAGACTTGCCTCTATTGCCACAAGTTTTTCCATAACTTCATCGCGAAACCCGTCAGTGGCGGCGGCTTTGGCCTCGTCTCCCGCGCCCTCCATCGAAGTTACGATCAGGCCCACCACAAGGTTCACAACCGAAAAGGTCGTGATCATGATAAAGGGCACAAAAAACGCCCAGGCCTGTGGGTGTTCGACCATCACCGGCCGCACAATGCCCATCGACCAGCTTTCAAGCGTCATGATCTGGAACAGCGAATACAGGCTTTCACCCAAAGTGCCAAACCACTGCGGAAAAGTTTCCGAAAACAGCTTGGTGGCCATCACGCCAGCGATGTAAAAAATAATCGCCATCAGCACAAAAACCGAGGCCATGCCGGGCAGCGCCACGATAAAGCCCTCAACCACGCGGCGTAGGCTAGGGACAACCGAAACCACCCGCAGCACCCGCAATATCCGCATGGCACGCAGCACAGAAAGGCCGCGCGCCCGGAACCAGCGCTATGCCAACGATTATAAAATCAAATATATTCCAGCCAGATTTGAAAAACCGCAGCTGATGCACAAAGAATTTCAGCAGAATTTCAACCACAAAGATGCCAAGGCAAATATTGTCGATTATATCCAGCACGTTGCCGGCTTTGGCCATCAGATTATTCGAGGTCTGCAACCCCAAAACAATCGCATTCAGCACGATCACTGCCAGAATGAAATTGCTGAAACGACTGTCAGAAATAAATTTGGTAACACTGGCCCGCATCGGATTTCCCCTTTTTTGCGCACAATACCCATCTGACCATAGCCAGGCAATTATTTTCCAAAATTACTTTTTGTTGCGGGTGAAATGATGTTTTGGTGAAAAGTCCAGCGGAATATCGGGTGTTTTTCCCGCAACCATATCCGCCAGCGCATCGGCAATACGATAGGCCACCGCAAGGCCGGTTTTCAATCCGCCAGTGGCAACAAATACACCCTTTTCCAGCTGCCCCAACATGGGTTCCGGTTTGGGCGCGCGGGGCCGCAAGCCTGCCCAGCGCTCAACAATTTCAGCCCCTTGCAATTGCGGGCAAATCGCGGTTGCCTTGGCGATAACTTCATCCAGCAAACCATCCGTTTCATACGGATTATCCCAACTGTTTTCGCTGGTAGAACCCACCGCAACATGGCCCGCTGTATGCGGAATAATATAAATGCCTTGGCCATTAATCAGCGGGGTGTTTGCAGGCAGGCTTACTGCCAACATCGCCGCCTGCCCCTTAACCCCGCGCACGGCTTTTGGCCCCAGATATGGCGCCAACAAGGGCAAACCCTCAACCCCTGCGGCCAGCACGATACGGTCGGTTTTGAACGCCTGATCAACACAATGCACCATGCCGGTTACCACTGATTGCACCGTGCAATTCTCGACAATCTCGCCGCCGAGGTTTCTTATGGCCACCGCAAGCGCGCTTGTTGCCGCACGCGGATTAATGCGGCCCGACAAAGTTTCAAATACCACCCCGTGCGGGGCCGCTTTGGGGGAAATCATTGCGGCTTTGGGCAAGACTTTCCATGTTGCCGCCCCTTGCCAAAGCCGCTTAGCGCCCTCAATCCGGCTGACGGCTTTTTCAGCCTCGTATGCGTCGGGCAGCACAATAAACCGACCAATGCGCCCATAACCGACAGATTGCCCAGACAGGGTTTCGACCCCGTGCCAATAAGCCGCCGCGCCCAGCAATGCATCCAGTTGAAACTGTTTTCGCACGCTCCACGCTTCGGGCACATAAGGCGATAACGCCCCCACCAAACCGCCACTGGCACCGGTGCCGATACGGTTTTGCTCCAGCACAGTTACCGCAAACCCGCGCCGCAACAGCGCCAATGCGGCAGTTAGGCCAAAGGCACCCGCGCCGACAATTACCACATTTTGTTTTTCCTGCATTGCATTTCCTGTTTTAGCGGCTCACTGTTCCTGCTTTAACCACGGATAAGCAGCAGGTGCAAAATACCAATATCATCTGGATTGACGGAGCGCCGGTTTCAACCCGGTTTGATGATCCGTATTTTTCGGCTCAAAATGGCTTGGCGGAAACCCGTCATGTTTTTCTGAAAGGCAACAGCCTGCCGGAACGGTTTTGTGACGGGTTCCATATTGCCGAAACCGGGTTTGGCACGGGGCTGAACCTGATGGCAGCCTGGGCATTATGGGAAAAATCCGGCCAGACCACGCCGTTGAATTTCACCAGTTTCGAGGCCTATCCGATGTCAGTGGGCGAAATGGCCAAAGCCCTGTCAAAATGGCCCGAACTTGGCGATCATACCCAACGGCTTTTCGCAGCTTTGCAACCGGATTACAGCGTTGATCTGCCAACCCTGAATTTCCGCATGATCCTTGGTGATGCCACCCAAACCCTGCCCCGCTGGCAGGGCCGCGCCGATGCGTGGTTTCTGGACGGGTTCAGCCCCGATAAAAACCCCGATATGTGGTCCGCAGAATTGATGCGGCAGGTCGGGCTGCATTCCGCAAAATCCGCCACTTGTGCCACCTATACCGCCGCTGGGCATGTGCGCCGCAAACTGGCCGCCGCAGGGTTTGCAGTTTCGCGCGTTAAGGGCCATGGCAAAAAACGCCATATGACAGTTGGAAAAATACCCGATGCAAAATAACCCGCTAAAGCGTAATTTCGCTTTCCATGCCGCGCGTTCTATGATTGCCTGACCTCGAAGTTTTCAGGAGAATGAACATGCAAACCGGTGGGCAATTATTGGTGCGCTGTCTTGCCAGTCAAGACGTAACAACCATATTCGGCGTGCCCGGCGAAAGCTACCTTGCAGTGCTCGACGCGCTTTATGACCATAATAAAATCCGTCTGATCGGCAACCGGAACGAGGGCGGCGCCAGCTTTATGGCCTGCGCCCATGGGCAGCTAACCGGTGAGCCGGGCATTTGTTTTGTAACCCGAGGTCCGGGGGCGACCAATGCCAGCATCGGGGTGCATTCTGCCATGCAGGGATCAAACCCGATGATCCTGTTTATCGGGCAGGTCGGCACCGATATGCGCGGGCGCGAGGCCTTTCAGGAGGTGGATTATCGCGCATATTTCGGACCATTGGCCAAATGGGTTACCGAAATCGACGATGCAGATCGCATACCTGAGATTATCGCGCGAGCCTTTAGCGTCGCCAAATCCGGTCGCCCCGGCCCTGTGGTGATTGCCCTTCCCGAAGACATGCTGCGCAGCCTGACCGAGGCCACGCCATGTGAAAAAGTCAAAATACCTGAGCCGGCACCCAGCCCTGACAGCATTTATGAGTTGCGAAAATTATTTTCCCGCGCCGAACGCCCGATGGTCTTGATCGGCGGCACTGGCTGGAATGACCAAGGCCGCGCTGATTTGCAAAAGTTTGTTGAATCAAACCATTTACCAGTTGCCAGTGCGTTTCGCTTTCAGGACTTGCTCGACAATCATTCACCCAGTTATATCGGAGATGCGGGGCTGGGCAAAACGCCAGCCATCAAAAAAGCCTTGGCTGAGGCTGATCTGGTTTTTGCCTTTAACATCCGTTTTGGTGAGAACACCACCGATGGCTATGAATTATTTAGCGTGCCGGATATAGGCAAACCCCTGATTCATTGCCATTTAAGCGACGCGGAGCTTGGCAAGATTTACCAACCAGACCTGCCGATCCATGCAGGCCCGAACCAGATGGCAGCTGTGCTGGCGCAGCTTGATCTGGGCGGCCAATGGCAAGATTGGGCCAGCAATGCGCGGCAGGGTTACGAGGCCTCGATGGTATTGCCAAGCCGCGATAACGGCGTTGATATGGGGGCTGTGGTGGCGCACTTACAAGCCACCCTGCCCGAAAATGCCATCCTGACCAATGGCGCGGGAAATTTTGCCATCTGGCCCAACAAATTCTTTGAATTTGGTGCCGAAGCCCGATTGTTAGGCCCGCAATCCGGCGCGATGGGTTATGGTCTGCCCGCTGCCATTGCCGCCAAAATCGAACATCCTGACCGCGCGGTAATCTGCATTGCCGGTGATGGCGATTTCCAGATGAATATGCAGGAACTGGGCAGCGCCATGCAATCGGGCGCACAGCCGGTTATTTTACTGGTTAATAACGGCACCTATGGCACCATCCGAATGCATCAGGAACGCGATTATCCAAACCGCATCAGCTTTACCGATATTGAAAACCCCGATTTTGTCAGCATCGCCAAAGCATACGGATTCCACGCTGAAAAAATCACGGATACCGCTGATTTTGCAGCAGCCTTCAAACGCGCCATGGCCTCCACCACTGGCGCGCTGATCGAGCTGATTGTCGAGGCCGAAAACCTGACCCCTAAACAAACCCTGTCACAGATCCGAGGATAACATGCCCGAATTCAACCGTATTCTAATCACCGGCGCTGCCGGTTCGCTTGGCACCAAATTGCGCCACGGCCTGAAACATCTAACCACCCATATGCGCCTTGTTGACCGCGTAGATATGGGCGAGGCGTTGGAGGGCGAAGAGCTGATCGTCATGGACCTGTCCGACAAAGACGCTGCGCTGGAAATTACCAAAGACGTTGATATCATTATCCATTTTGCCGGTGTGCCGCGTGAACAAAGCTTTGACGAGATCATGACAGATACCATTCCGGCGGCTTATTATATGTATGAAGGCGCGCGGCTTTACGGGGCCAAACGGGTGGTCTATGCCAGCTCGATCCACGCGGTTGGCTTTCACGAGGTTGACAGCGTGCCCGATACCGAGGTCCGCCATCGCCCCGATACATTTTATGGCATGACCAAATGTTTTATCGAAGACCTCGGCAGTCTTTATTGGGATAAATGGGGTATTGAATCGGTAAATCTGCGGATTTGTTCCTGTTTCCCCGAACCGGCAGATCGGCGCATGTTGTGGAGCTGGCTAAGCTTTGACGATTGTGTGCGCCTGACCGAGGCAGCGATGACCACGCCTCGGGTGGCATTTTCGGTGGTGTATGGCACCTCAGATAACAGCCAGCGCGCGGTATCGAATGATCGTGCCACCCATATCGGATATCGCCCCAAAGACAGCGCCGATAGTCACGCCGCCCGCATTCTGGAAAGCACAGATCGCCAAGACCCGAACGCCCGTGTTGCGCGCGTAGTTGGCGGCTGGTTTACCAACCATCCGCACCCGAACGATGATGAAAGCTGACATCGTCATATGCGGTGGCGCTGTGATCGGCAGCGCCATTGCGTGGTTTCTGGAGCAGCAGGGTTTTGACGGGTCAATTATGGTTGTTGAGCGTGACCCGAGTTTTGCGCGTTCTTCAACCGCCCTGTCGGGCAGTGGTATCCGGCTGCAATTTTCCCAAGCGTTAAACGTGCAGATCAGCCAGTTTGGTGTCGGGTTTATCAAGGCCGCGCCCGAACGTTGGGGCGTTGACCTTAACTTACAAGAGCAGGGGTATCTAAATCTTGCCAACACCCCCGCTGGCGCAGAAATATTGCATGAAAACCACGCTGTGCAAATTAAATTCGAGGCCAAAACCGTCTTGCTTTCGCCCTCCGGAATTTCCACGAAATGGCCACATCTAAATGTGGATGACCTTACGCTTGGCTCGTTTGGCCCGCGCAACGAGGGCTGGTTTGACAGTATGGGCCTGCTTGGCGGGTTTCGCCAAAACGCCAGGGCCACGCAGATTGTGGATGCGGTGACAGACCTGACCCTAAAAACAGCCGTGTTTCAAGCGTTACGCTGGCCTCGGGCACAGAAATATCCTGTGGTATTTTTGTGAATGCCGCTGGCCCGAATGCTGCCAATATTGCGGCAATGGCGGGCATTGATCTGCCGGTGGAACCCCGCAAACGCACCAATTTTCTGTTTGATTGCGCCACACCGCCGCCCCTGGATATCCCGCTGATGATCAACCCCGACGGGGTTTGGACAAGGCCCGAAGGCAAGCATTTTTTAACCGGTTGCAGCCCCGAACCGGACGGCCCCGCCGACCCGAATGATTTTGACCCGAACCATGCGGAATTTGAAGAAATCATCTGGCCCGCCCTTGCCGCACGGTCCAAAAATTTTGAGGCCATCAAGGTTTTGCGGTTCTGGGCAGGCCATTACGCCTATAATACGCTGGACCAAAATGCAGTAACCGGTGCGCATCCAGAAATCAGCAACTTTATTTTTGCCAACGGATTTTCCGGCCATGGGTTGCAACAGGCCCCCGCCATGGGACGGGGCATTGCCGAATTGATCTGCCATGGCAAATACCAGTCTCTTGACCTCACTCCGCTTGGCTTTGAACGCATTCTAAGCCAAACGCCGTTTAAGGAGAAATGCGTGATATGAATTGGCAAGCCCCGACTGCCGCAGAATTAATGCATGTGGTTAATGCAACCTGGCCCGCCGCACGGGAATTTTCCTGCGGGCCTTTTGTGCTGCGTGATGGAAAAAATGGCGGCAAACGGGCATCGGCTGCCACTTTGGAACAGCCGGATTTCACCGAGGCAGACATCGAATCCGCTGCCACCGAGATGCAAAGCTTAAACCAGCCACCGCTGTTTATCATCCGTGATAGTGACAGCAGGCTGGATGATACATTGGCCAAAACAGGCTATCGCAGTTTTGATTTTGTAACCCTGTTTGCAGCGCCGTCGGCAATATTGGCATCGCATGACAGCGATAAAATGCACTGTATTGCCGCGCCTATCCCGCTTGCCGCGATGGAGGAGATTTGGGCAGAAGGCGATATTGGTCCTGCCCGTATTGAGGTGATGCAACGGGTAAAAACCCCTAAAACCTATCTGCTTGGCCGCCTGGATGATGCGCCTTCGGGGGCTGGATTTGTGGCAATTCATAACGGCATCGCCATGATCCACGCGCTGGAGGTGTTGCCAAAGGCGCGCCGCAACGGGCTGGGCTTGCAAATGATGGCGGGTGCTGCAAAATGGGCGCTGAACCACGGGGCGGAAACCTTTGCCTTGGCGGTTGTCAGCAGCAACCTTGCCGCTTGCGGGCTTTATCAACAGCTTGGCATGATCAAAACCGGCAATTACCATTACCGCATAAAGGACAAAACATGACCAATCTGCCCACCGCCCTAAACCTGCCAATGGTTGACCCGTTGCCCGAAAGCACCGCCAGGTTTTTCGAAATATGTCAGGAAAAACTGGGGCTGGTGCCAAATGTGCTGCAAGCCTATGCCCATAATATCGATAAACTAAATGCTTTTTCCGCGCTGTATAATGACCTGATGCTGGGCGATAGCGGCTTGTCAAAGCTGGAACGCGAAATGATCGCGGTGGTGGTTTCCTCGGTCAATAAATGCTTTTATTGCCTTGTTGCCCATGGCGCGGCTGTGCGCGAACTGTCTGGCCGGCCTGAACTGGGCGAAGCCTTGGTAATGAATTACCATGTGGCTGATTTGACCGATCGTGAACGCAGCATGCTAGATTTTGCCGTGTTGATGACTGAAAACAGCGCCGCGATCAAGGAATCCGACCGCCAGACCCTGCGCGATAACGGGTTTAGCGATGCCGATATCTGGGATATTGCCGCCGTGGCAGGGTTTTATAATATGAGCAATAAAATGGCCTCGGCCATCGGTATGAAACCCAACCCCGAATATCATGCCGCCGCAAGGGGTTGAAGGCAGCGCGGGTTTGGCTCTATAAGGTTATATTATAACTTTAGGGTCAAATATGCCAAATTCTTGCCATGCTTGTGAAAACACAGATAGCGCAACCAAAACCTTGTCAGCCCGGGGGGTGCGCCTGACGGAACTCCGCCGTGATGTGTTGCAAATATTGCACCATTCCAAACATCCCGTTGGTGCCTATGCGCTGTTTGACAGGTTGAATTCCAAAGGCAAGGCATCAGCCCCGCCAGCGGTTTACCGGGTGCTGGATTTTCTGGTTGATCAAGGTCTGGCCCATAAACTGCATTCGGTTTCGGCCTATACCGCCTGTTGCTTCGGGCCGCATGCCCATATGGCTGCATTTCTGATTTGCCGTGATTGCGGCAATGTTGACGAGATCAAAAGCCCGTCGCTATCTGCCGCTGCCAAGCACGGTTTTCAGGTCGAGGATCTGGTATTGGAAGCAACAGGCCTGTGTGGTTCTTGCCAATGACCCCGCTATTATCGGTTGAAAACCTGACCATCCAGAAAGGCAAACGCACCCTGCTGGACCGGATCAGTTTTACGCTGGTCCCCGGCGAAGCTGTCAGCCTGATCGGCCCTAATGGTGCGGGAAAAACCACCCTGATCCGCGCCCTGATCGGCACGCTGAAACCAACCTCGGGCAGAATTATTCGCAAGCGCGGCTTGAAAATCGGATACACGCCGCAAAAGCTTCAGCTTGAACAGTTGATGCCCATGCCGGTTGACCGGTTCCTGTCTTTGTCCGGCGAAAATGATCCGGAAAAACGCCGCGCAATGCTGGCACGCTGCGATGCGAAAAACCTGTATAACGCGCGATTGGCCGACCTGTCAGGCGGCGAGACCCAGCGGGTTTTGCTGGCCCGCGCCCTGATGCGAAAACCCGATTTGCTGATACTGGATGAACCAACCCAAGGGCTGGACCAACCGGGCGAGGCACGGTTTTACATGCTTTTGAACGAAGTGCGGGCGGAATCAGGCTTGGCTGTGTTTATGGTCAGCCATGATTTACATATCGTGATGGCAGAATCAGATCGGGTGATTTGCCTCAATACCCATATTTGCTGCTCCGGCGCGCCGGAATCGGTTTCAAAAGACCCCGGGTATCAGGAAATGTTTGGCATCCGCCCCGGTCTGGCGCTTTATCAACACAACCACATTCATTCAAAGAGCTGCGATCATGATTGATGATTTTCTGCTGCGCGCGCTGATTGCCGGTGGTATTATTGCGCTGGCCTCGGCACCTTTGGGCTGTTTGATTGTATGGCGACGCATGGCTTATTTTGGCGATGCAACCGGCCATGCGGCCTTGCTGGGGGTTGCCCTGGCGATGAGCTTTTCCATGCCATTGATGCTGGGGGTCATTGTTATTACCGCCGCCATGGCCCTGACAGTTACCTTTGCCACGCGCAAAGGCACCTATGCGGCTGATACAATATTGGGGGTTTTTTCCCATTCGGCACTGGCCATCGGGCTGGTGGCAGCGGCGGTTTTACCGGGGGTTCGGCTGAACCTGCTAGATACATTGCTGGGCAATATTCTGACCGTATCAAATAGCGAAATACTGGTGATGGCTGCCGGTGCCATTGGTATAATACTGGTAATCGCAATTTTCTGGAGACCCTTGCTAAACGCGACATTATCCCCCGAATTATTGGTGGCCGAAGGCGGGTCGATATTGCGGGACCGGCTGGTTTTCACACTGACATTGGCGTTTTTTGTTGCGATTTCAATGAAACTGGTGGGGATATTGTTAATCACGGCAATGCTGATCCTGCCAGCGGCAGCGGCGGCACCGGTTTCACGCTCGCCAGAACGTATGGTGTTTTTCACCGCAATCATTGGCATGGCATCGGTTACAGGCGGTATTTGGCTAAGCTGGCAAGCCGATATTCAGGCAGGGCCGGCGATTATTGTAACCGCCAGCTTGCTGTTTGTATTACTGAATCTATTTCGCCGGAATTAGGGTCAGGACCTAGGTGCAATATTGCAACTGGTCTTCGTATCGGGCGGCCTGATTGCGAACCTGACCGGCCACACGGACCAGCCAGTCTTTTTCGCGATAACTGCCACGGGAATATCCGGCTTGGCCCTCATGATAAGCAAGGTATTGGTTATAGGCATCATCCATGCCAATGCCGTTGCTCCGGTTTGAATTTTGCATATACCAGCCGATAAAATCGGTGGCATCACCAAAATTGCTGCGCCTTGCACCACGGCTGTTGGTTCGTTCCCGGTAATCATCCCATGTGCCATCCAGCGCTTGCGAAAACCCGAAAGCCGAGGAAATACGGCCATTGGGAATTGAGCCAAGGAAATAAACCTTGCGGGTTCTTGCCCTTGCGCGAAAACTGCTTTCTTTCCAGATAATCGCCATTTGCACATGCACCGGCGCGCCCCAATTGGCCTCGGCCTTTTGCAAGTCTTTCAGCCAGCCGTTACGCTGGTCCAGTATTGAACACGCATTGTCTTGTTGAACGGGAGGGCTGGAATCCCGGGCACATGACCCAAGAACCAGCGCAAATATTAACGCCAGATATTTCATCTGTTTGCCTCGAATTATTTCTGCTCTGTTTTATTTTTTATATACCTAGCCCGAATTTGACCAAAAAATCAACCCGTGTCAGATCAAATAAGCGAGAATGAGCGGAATAGCGATTACCGAAAAAACCGTTGAAACCACCACCAGCCCCGCGACCTCGGCTGAATTTGCACCGTATTTTTCAGCCAGCATAAAATTGGTCACCGCCACAGGGGTTGCGATTTGCAACACCAAAACCGCAAAAGCCAGCGGCGGCAAATCAAACCAGATGCCGATCCCCACCGGCACAGCAACACAAATAACAATCTTTAATAAAGATAGCCAAACCGCACGGCTCAGCGCTGCGGGCCGTAACCGCGTTATGGCCACACCAAGGGTAACCAACATCAACGGAATGCCCATTTGTCCAATTAATTCAAGGGTGTTCATGCCCCAATCCGGCAGGGTTGTGCCGGTAAACAGAAAAACCGACCCCAGTATTGTTGCCCAGACCAAAGGTTCCTTAATCGCCACAACCGGAGATTTCCCGCCAGAAACAACCCAGACCCCAAAGGTAAAAGACATCAGCGCCATGACAGCAAAAATGATCACCGCAAAATCAAACCCCACCGAGCCAAAGGCAAAAAATGCCAGCGGCAGGCCCAGATTGCCGGTATTGCCAAACACCAGCGGTGATAAAAACGTCTGCTGGTCATATTTCATCAGCCGGATGAAAACCGCAAAAAAGCCGATCAATGCCAAATAGGACAAAAACGCCGCCAATGCTGTATTTCGCAAAATTGCCGGGTCAATCTGCATCCGCACTAAAGCCACGAAAATCAAACAAGGAATAGCGATGGTCATGGTCAGGCGGGTGACAAACCGGACCGGATAATCCCAGCCGGCCTTAACCCAGACAAATCCTAAACCTGCCAGAATAAAAACCGGCGCGATAATTTCCAGCACCTGCAAAAATGTAGCAACGATTGACAATGAATTTCCCCTTGGCCTGCGCCCTGTCAATCCCACAACAACGGGCCTGTCAACCATTGTTGCAAAGCTTATGGACAAATGAGGCGTCGCCATGATAATTGACTACAAAAATCAGGCAATGGACCCATGGAAAAGCTGCACGCAAAATTCACACTCGGACAGGTTGTCAAACACCGGATTCATCCTTTTCGCGGGGTGATTTTTGATGTGGACCCGACCTTTAACAATTCCGATGAATGGCTGGAATCCATTCCTGAAGACATGCGCCCAAAGCGCGACCAGCCTTTTTACCATCTGCTGGCCGAAAACGACACATCCTATTACGTAGCCTATGTGTCCGAGCAAAACCTGCTGCAAGACGACACGGACGAACCGGTAGAGCACCCCGAAGTAGCTGAAATGTTTGGCGATTTGTCAAATGGCAAATATGATCTTGGCGGCAATCTGCACTAATAGCCCTGCGCGCAGCCATCCTTGCGCGGGTCAGACGCACCAAATAAAACATCATCTTTGATCATAATCGCCTGCGCGCCGCCAATGGCGGTTTCAGGCGTGGTTACGCTATGGCCCATCTTTGTTAACTGATTGCGAATTTCAGGCCCATAGCCCCGTTCCATCGCCAAAACCCCCATATGGGCAAAGCTGCGCGGGGCGTCGATGGCTGGCTGGATATCCATGCCAAAATCGGCGATGTTAGACAAGAATCGCATATGGCCAGCGGCCTGATATTGCCCGCCCATCACTCCGAACGGCATCAAAAACGCCCCCGGTTTGCGGATCATGCCGGGAATAATGGTGTGCATGGGGCGTTTGCCGCCGCCGGCCTCGTTCGGGTGGCCCTGTTGCAGGGTAAAACCGGCACCTCGGTTTTGCATTAAAATACCGAACTTGTCCGAGGCAATGCCGGAACCAAAGCTGTGAAATATCGAATAAATCAGCGAAAGCGCCATGCGGTTTTTATCAACAACCGTCAGATAAACCGTTTCTTTATGCACCGCTTCGGTCTGTTCAAACCCCCAATCCATCGCGCGATCAGGGTTGATCAATGCCGCCAGATCTGCGGCAACCTGTTTGCTCAAAAGATGGTCCAGCCGGTCAGCCATTGCCGACGGATCAGCGACAAACCGGTCGCGCGCATCATAAGCCAGCTTGGTGGCCTCGGCCTCCAGATGGGCGCGCTGGTTGCCAAACGGATCCAGCTTTGCAATGTCGAAATGCGATAGAATATTGGCGATGAGGATCGCAATTGATCCCTGCCCGTTTGGCGGCAGCTCGATCAGCTCAAACCCTTTATATTCACCGCGAACCGGTGTTACATAATCACATTTTGTTGCGGCAAAATCTTCCATTGTGTGGCTGCCGCCAAGTGCTGCTAGTGTATCGACAAAATCTTGCGCTACCTCATCTTCGTAAAATCCGGCGCGGCCTTGTTTGGCGATGCGGCGCAGAACCTCGGCTTGATGCGGGGCGCGAAAAACCTGCCCCGGTTCAGGCGCATTCCCCGAAAAACTGTAAAGGTTTTGCGCATTTCCTTGCAACCGTGACAGGCTCGCGCGCCAATCAAACGCCACCCGTTCCGCCACCGGAACGCCCTGCTCTGCATAATGAATCGCTGGGGCCAGAACATCAGCCAAAGGCATGCTACCCCAATCTTTGGACAGGGTGACAAACCCGTCCACCGCGCCCGGAACCGTCACCGCCATGGCGCTGTTTTCATCAATTTTGCTATGGCCCTGATCACGCAATCGCGCCGCTGACAGGTTTTTTGGTGCCTTCCCCGAGGCATTCAGCCCGATAAATTCATCCGACCCCGCCGGTTGCAACAAGGCAAAACAATCGCCACCCAGCCCGGTCATTTGCGGTTCACAAATATTCAAAACCATGGCAGCGGCAATGCCCGCATCCACCGCGTTGCCACCGGATTCCAGAATTTTAATGGCGGTTTGCGCTGCCAAAGGGTGCGATGTCGCACACATGCCATTTTTGGAAATCACGGTTGAGCGTCCGGAAAAGTGAAAATCACGCATATCATTTGCCTTTTTTGATTTGACCCTATCGTGGCATTAGGTCAAAAAACTTGCAATTGCCAAACTGATTTTTCTTGCAAAAACCCGCGACCCGCCGCAAGCTTATCCCATGGCCAAAATGCAAAATAACATAACGCCCTTTCCCGACAAAACGCCCGAGATCATCAGTTTCCATCGCACTGAACTTACGCCGATCCTGTCGCTTTATGGCCGTATGGTTGCCGCCGGAGAATGGCGGGATTACGGCATTTCCAACCTGCGGGATATTGCGATATTTTCAGTGTTTCGCCACAGTGCGGAAAACCCGATTTACCGGATCGAGAAAAATCCGAAACTGGCCCGAAAACAAGGCCAGTATTCGGTGGTGGCGCAAAATGGCAAAACCCTGCGGCGCGGCCATGATCTTCAGTTGGTATTACGGGTGTTGGAACAAAAACTGATCCGCGTCATTACCTAGATTTTGCGATCTGATCCAGCGCTTTCCATTCATCGAAATATGCAGGCAAATCATCAAGGTGTAACATATTTGGCCCATCTGACGGCGCATTATCCGGGTCATCATGGGTCTCGATAAACAGCCCTGCCACACCCACAGCCAAAGCCGCGCGCGCCAATACCGGCACAAATTGCCGTTGCCCGCCCGAGGTTTCACCCAAGCCGCCCGGCTGTTGCACCGAATGGGTGGCATCAAAAATAACCGGGTATCCAGTTTGTGCCATCACCGGAATACCGCGAAAATCCGACACCAGCGTGTTATAGCCAAACGAGGTGCCCCGTTCGGTTAATGCGATCTGCTCATTACCCGCCGCGCTGATTTTGGCAGCGACATTTGCCATATCCCAAGGGGCCAAAAACTGGCCTTTTTTGATATTTACAGGCTTGCCGGTTTTGGCCGCCGCGATCAGCAAATCGGTCTGACGGCACAGGAATGCCGGAATTTGCAGCATATCAACCACCTCGGCCACGGCAGCGCATTGCGTGGCATCATGCACATCGCTTAGCACCGGCAGGCCGGTTTCACGGCGGACGTCTGCCAGTATTTGCAGGCCTTTTTCAATGCCGACCCCGCGCGCGGAATTGCCCGAGCTTCGGTTGGCTTTGTCAAAAGAGGCCTTGAAAATCAGCGGGATACCTGCCGCCATAGCTTGACGTTGCAGGGTTTCAGCACAGCGCAATGTGTGGTCCCGGCTTTCAATCTGGCACGGGCCAGAGATCAGCACAAAAGGCAATTTATTGCCAATTTCAATATTTCCCGCTGGCGCGGATATTTGCACCGTTTTCATCTATGCCACCCCCATTTGCGCCAATGCTGCCTCTACCCGTTCGACATCAACGGGGTTATTGACCTCCCAAAACACGCGGTTTTTGGCCTGAACCTCGACACATTTTATTTTAGCGCCGTTTTCCAAAAAGCGCAGCTGCTCCAACCCCTCAGCCGTTTCCAAACGGCCCTGCGGCCAGCCCAGATATTGTTTTAACGCCTTTGGCCGAAACCCGTAAAGCCCCACATGATGAAACACCGGTGGCGCATCCGCTAGCCCATCCACAAACGGCAAAATCTCTTTTGAAAAATAAAGCGCATGGTGGTTTTTATCAAAAACCGCCGTAGTGCCGCCAACCTTGCCATTTTTTCGATCCTTGCGAAACCGCGCCAATGTTTGCGCATCACATCGCAAAACCGGTGTGGCCATATCCGCATCACCATCCGCCATTGCATCTATAATTGCGGTTACAAAATCGGGTGGGGTTAGCGGGGAATCGCCTTGGAAATTGATAATCAGGTCAATGTCGGGATCAAGCCGATCCACCAGCTCGGCACACCGCTCGCTGCCATTTTGCGCGCTGCCAGAGCTAGCCATAACATCCGCACCAAAATCTTTTGCATGGTCCAGTATCCGCTGATCATCGCTGGTGACAATCAGTTGTGCAATATTTTCAACCTGCGCCGCGGCCTCCCAGCTGCGCTGAATCAGGGTTTTGCTTTGGCCGGTGGCGCCTATAATTTGCACCAGCGGTTTACCGTTAAACCGTTGGCTGGCAAAGCGCGCAGGGATAATTATTGCGGTTTTCATGGCTTAGCCAACTCCGGCCTGAAGCAACGTTAACAGGGTAATCACCCCGACAGGTTTACCATTTTCCAACACAAACAGCGCCGAGATTTTATGTTCCTGAAGCAGGGCCAAAGCCTCGATCGCCATGATATTCGGGGGAATGGAAATCGGGGTTTTGCTCATCATTTTGCTAACCGGCGTTTCCCATAATATCTGTTTCATCGAAGAAAATGCGCTATCGCCAAGATAACGGCGAATATCGCCATCGGTAATCACACCTGACAAATTTCCATTTGAATCTGCAACTCCGATAATGCCGATTGATTTTTCAGTTAATAGTTCCAACCCCTGCATGATGGAACTTGGTTCCGAAATAAGCGGAATATCCTGACCGGAAACCATCAATTCATGCACGGGTATCAGGCTGGCACCCAATTTGCCACCGGGATGGAATTCACGGAAATTCACTTCGGTAAAACCGCGGCGTTCAACAAGGCTAACGGCCAGTGCATCGCCCAGCGCCAGTTGCATCAGCGTGCTGGTGGTTGGCGCCAGATTATGCGGGCAGGATTCGCGCGTTTTCGGCAGATGCAAAACTACATTTGCGGCCATGGCGACAACGCTTGTCGCCTCAGCAGTAATCGCGATCAAGGGCAGGGAAAACCGTTTGCAATAGGTAATAATATCCTGCAATTCCCGCGTTTTACCAGAAAGCGAAATGATCAAAACCGTGTCTTCACGGCTGATCATGCCCAGATCGCCATGGCTGGCCTCGGTTGGATGCACAAAAAAGGACGGCGTGCCGGTGGACGCAAAGGTCGAGGCAAGTTTTGCGCCAATATGGCCGCTTTTGCCCACACCCACGACAATCAGGCGGCCCTTACAACGCTCGATCATTTTCAGCGCAGCCATAAACGGCCCAGCCATACCGTTGGTTAACGCTGACAAGACCGCTTCCAGCCCTTTACCGGCCAATTCCAGAGAATTCAGCGCCGCGAACGGCATTTCACCTGTAAGGGCAGTTTGGGTGCGATTTTCGTTCATGCGCTCTTTTACACGGGTTTTCGTTAAAGGTTAGCTAAAATGATCGGGGGTTTCGATGGCAATTGCGGTAATGTTGTCGCGCCCGCCGCCATTTTCAGCCAATTCAATCAATTCAGAAAGCCATCCATCTGCGACACAGATAAAACACCGGTAACATCCGCATCAATCGACCTTTGATAAGCCTCGATAGCGGCTTTGGTCTGGTTGCCAAAAACGCCGTCAATCAAGCCGGAATAAAACCCGACATCCCGCAACCCGTGCTGGATTGTGCGTTTATCGGCCCGTGACAGCCCGCTTTGCAAGGCTTCCAACACTTCAAGCGATAAAGGCTTTCCTGCCTCGGCATCAACAATTTCAAGCTCTGGCTCGACAACGGGTTGACCAGCTGCCGGCGACTGAATTTGCGGCAAGTTCAACCCGCCAGCATTTCGGGAAGATTGCGCCTCGGGGATCACATTTGTGCCATCTTCGCCATTAACCGGAATATTTTCATCAGCATTTGCGGAGTTATCACCCGGTTTGACAGCATCTTGATCCGCCGCATTTGAAATGCCACCTGCCGGAGCAGTAATCACAGGGATTACCAATGCAGGCTTTTTGATAATCATCGACCTGCCGGGGATATAGGAAACCGTAAATTCCACCCGTGAAATCAGGTCGGTCAAAAGACGGCTCAGGTCCATTTCTTCACCATCAGTATGGGTTTCGAAAATCTCCGCCATTGCCATGGCCGAACCGGCTTGCCCCAGCAAAACCGGGCTGGTGCCCGAACGAAAATCCGGGGCTAACTGGACCAGGTGAACCTCATCCGGCAGGGGCTTTCCCAGATCACTGGAATGCACAAAAACCGCCCCCCCGTCCCCCGCCAACGCGGTGGCCCGCGCCAATGCAGATAACGGAATTGCCCGTGTCAACAAATCGGTTCCCCGCCGCAGATCAAAATCGCTTGGTGCCAAAAATTCCCGCTCGCCCAGCTTCAAAATCGGACCATCGGCAAAAACCAGCGCGATGTCATTGTCAATGGCCACCGCCGCAAACCGTTTGATCACCGCACGCAATTCCGACGCATTTGGCGAATCAACCCGTAAGGTTTGCGCATTCAGCGAATCAAGCGCTGCAAGAATATTATCGGAGCTCGGATTATACTCGGCAGTTGTCAGAACCAGTGCCACAATTTTAATTTGATTTTCTTGTGCAATCAAACCTATAGGAGACAATAGAAACAACCCAATAAAGGCGATTTTCTTGAACATTTTTTTCTTTCTAATAAACTTTACTCGTAAATATATCTAAATCTTGTCTATTGCAATCTAGCGAAAATCGCAAAACAGTAATACACTTAACCTGCCAGCATCTGGAATAAAAGAGGGGTTCAACCTATGCGATTGCGGACTAAATTTAATCTTGTGTTAATACTAGCATGTGTTTCTGGCATAATTGCGGCAACCGGACTGACCTCCAAGGCAGCAAAATCAAACGCGCTGCAAGAGATCGAAAACGAAATATCCATCATTCGCGCCAATGCGCTGGCCGTCAGGGAATATACCTCGACAGAGGTTAACCCCTTGTTATCCGACGGCAACGACATTCTTTTCCTGCCCCATACGGTGCCATCCTTTTCCGCGCAAACAGTTTTTTCCTATTTCAGCAGCTCTTTTCCTGATTACTATTATAAAGAAGCGGCCCTAAACCCCACCAACCCCGATAATCTGGCCGAGGATTGGGAGGCCGAGCTGATCAGCCAGCTTCGTGCCGACCAATCGCTGGACCGTATTTCGATCATTCGCGAAACCGATGCGGGCGGGTTTTTGTGGTGGCATTTCCGCTTACCATCACCGACCCAAACTGCCTTGATTGCCATTCCGACCCCTCGATTGCACCGGCCGCGATGATCGACCTTTATGGATCGGAAAACGGCTTTGGTTGGGAAATGGGCGAAACTGTCGGGGCGCAGATTATTTATGCGCCCATGGCTTTGGCTGATAAACGCACCGCTGACCTGGTTATGGTAATCATGCTGGTCATTTTCACGGTATTTATGGTGGTCATTGCGCTGGTTAACCTGATGCTGTCACACATTATTCTAAAACCCGTGGCAATGATGTCGGAGATTTCGGAACAGGTCAGTATGGGTGATTTCTCATCGCCGGAATACATTAAAAAAGGCAAAGACGAAATCAGCTTGCTTTCCACATCCTTTAACCGGATGCGACGGTCACTTGATAGTGCTATGAGATTACTGGACGGCTAACCCTGCCTTTCCTGTCATATTAGCAAGTAACAAATGTGACCGCATTGCCGCCATTAAAACCCTGCACACCCACCAGATTGACAGATCCGAGGGTGTGCGGCCCTGACCTACCGGTTCTTCGATTTCATAGGTGTTATTCAGCAGATCGCCTGCTTTCAGAATACCGTCAATCCTTGTTCACGAACACCTCCTTCACACCTCCCGTTCTTCCAAAACAGTGTCCAGCCAAAATAATAGCCACAAATCTGCACCTATCACACCAAGTTTTGGCCATCGGGTCTTGTGATTTTGCAACCTGCCACCTTACATAGGATAAATACCGTCAGAAAATGGTGGAAAATTGGGGATTGAAAAGAAAGATTTGCGGGTTGCTTTTGGCAAGTTCGCAACCGGTGTCACGGTTGTGACCACGCGGGATTCCCACGGCGCGCCGGTCGGGTTTACTGCCAGCTCGTTTACCTCGGTTTCGCTTGATCCCGCCATGTTGTTGATTTGTATGTCGCAGCATTCGCGCAGTTATGATGCCATGACAAATGCCGCCGGGTTTGCGGTGAATATCCTGTCCGAAAACCAAAAGCCGGTATCGGACAATTTTTCCCTGAAAAACCATGACCGGTTTGAAAATGCCGATTGGAAATCAGGCCCGTCCGGCTATCCGTTACTTGATGGCTGTGCGGCGTGGTTTGAATGTCAGCGGCAAAATATGATCAAGGCAGGGGATCATATTATCTTGATTGGCAAGGTCACGGGGTTTGACAGCCTTGGCCATGCGCCCCTGATCCTTAGCCAAAGCAAATTCCTGTAAATCGGGCTATAGTGCGGTTTGGCCCAGTTCGGATTCCAGCGTTAATTCGGGCACTTTGCCGCTAATGCGGGCACGATAGACAAACAATGCCTCCATCACCCGTTGCACATAATTGCGGGTCTCGCGAAACGGAATGCTTTCGATCCAGACGACGGGGTCAACTGTGCTTAGCCTCGGGTCGCCGAAATCCTCGATCCAGCGGTTAACCCTTGACGGGCCAGCATTATAGGCGGCAACGGCCAGCAAATAGGACCCGTCATAATCCTCGATCAAACCCGCCAGATAGGCAGTGCCCAGCCGCGCGTTATAGCGCCAGTCGCTTAACAGCCGGTTGCGTGAAAATTCAATACCGATTTCATTGGCAACCTGGCGCGCTGTGTCGGGCATCACCTGCATCAACCCGCGCGCACCAACGCTGCTTTGGGCTCGCACGTAAAACTCGCTTTCCTGTCGCGCAATGGCCATGGCCAATTCCCCGGGAATATCGACGCTGAAATACGCCAGTTCAGTTACCGGATAATAGGCATCGGGCAAAACCGTGCCGCTGCGTGCCGCGATTTTGGCAATGGCCAGCGCGGTATGCGGCAGTTCCAGATCAATCGCCAATTGGCCCAAGGCCTCTTGTTCCTGGGCTGGCAGGGTTTCGCTGACATGGGAAAAGAATTGCCGCGCCAAAAGCGGCTCTTCGGCAAAATAGAACAATACCGCCGCGCGCACGGATTCGTCAGTCAGAAACCCCGCCACCGTCCAGTCCGGTGGCAGGTCATAGCCTTGAAGCCGCACATCCGCAGCAATTCCGGCCCGCTCCGCTGCCAATTGCCCGTAAAAGCTGGTTTGAAATTCAGCACCGCGTGCAAAGCTGACCATGGCAGCGTCTGGGTTATCCAGCGCCGTATGGGTCAGGCCCAGCCAGTATCCGGCGCGTCCAATGCTGATCGGAGACCGCACAGCCGCATCGAAATTCTGAAAATGAACCAGCGCTTTGGCAGGGTCATCCTGTTTTTCCAAAGCAATGAATCCTGACAGCCATTCCAGATCGGCATAATTGCTGCCGGCGCTTAAATAATGCTGGCTGGCCAGTTCATATGCCAGATCATAGCGTTCGGCCCGCATGGCACGGCGGGCAAATCCGCGCCGCCTGCTGGCCCAGTATTCGGGCCTTCCCAGCAAATCAGCCGAGGCGGTGCGGGTTTCCAACATCTCGCTGGCGCTATCCCAATAGCCTTTTTTGATCCGCCAGATAAACCGGTCATAGGCCAGCCCCGGGTCATCCGCCAAAGCCGCCGGAACCGCAGCAATCAAGGCATCGACCCCGTTGGTGCCACGTTGTAATCCAATACGGGCTTGCGCCAGCTTTTGCTGGGCCTCGCTGACATATTCGAACATGGCTTCGGCAGCGACGGTTTTTCTTTCCCATAACAACCAGTCCAGCCGGTCTTCGTGATAGCCTTGCAAAACCCCTGCGTATTCTTCGGATAATTGCCGCAATTCCCCCAGTGTTAATTCCATTTCCTGCCACGCGCGCACCACTTCTTGGCGGGCTTCGGCAACGCGGCCAAGCTGGTTTTGCGCTGCCGCATAACGGATCACCCCCAAACCGGTTTGGGGCGGATGACCCGAAAAATACGATAATACCCGCGCCGCTGGCAGGTTATCAGGAAGGGTGCGTTCGCCGACTTTTTGCAAGCGTTTTAGCCCCGGCCAATCGGCGTTTTCAGACAGAAAGAATTCGTATTCCGCGAATGTGCCCTCACCAGCGCGTAGCCGCATCCAGTCGATAATATCGACCGCGACCGGATCGGATATTCGCTCGGCTATGGTTATCGCGGCCAGCCAGTCTTTGCCACTGGCGGCATCCAAAGCCGAAGCCAGTGCCGCGCCGTCTTGCTCGGGGGATTGCGCCACAACCGGCGTAACATTCCAGAAAACCAGAAAGATAAAAATTTTAAAATTAATTGGCTGCATTACGCTCTCGAATAAAATGAATGAGAGGGGTTAACATATTTTAACGCTGGCGTCGCCCCCTGTATTACCCCGCCCAAATCAACTTATTGTTGGTCATGCCTTTCAGGGTTCGAATATCGGTTTCATAACGCTGCAAAAGCGCGGCCCGCTGATCATCCGGCCAGAAATGCGCCCCCAGATCTGACGGGTTTTTGCTACGTTGTGCGCGTATTTTAGCCACGGATTCAGGGCTGGCCTCGCCTTTGGCCAGTTGGGATTCAAGCTCAGACACCAGATCGGCCGACAGCCCGCGATTCCAGAAATATCCGGCGTTGTATTTCAGTTCACCGGCACTATCCCCAAGCAGGATTTCAAACATTTCTTGCAGATATTCCGGCGCGGCGCTGTATTCTTTTACAATAATCTGCGAATCAGGAAAAACCTTCTGCAGATCACGCATAATGGCAGGCCAACCGCGTTTTAGCCCCGCAATTTTTTCATGAATAACCTCGCGCGGGATAAACCGTTTTTTCGGCCCGTGTTTCTTGGCAAAAGGCCCCAGCCATTGCGCATAAGCCGAGGAAAAAAACGTCGTATAAGGCCGCACAGCAAAAACGATTTTTGTCGGGGCCACGGGCAACCATGATTTCAAAACCTTTAACCGCTGTTTTGCATCCAGATAAAACACACCTTTGGCAAAAATTTCTGCCGGATAGCCAATTATATTTTCATCCGATAAAATCAGCCGTTCGGGCATAACCCCGTGAAACACCCCGCTTTCCGGCAGAATCAAGGAGATGCATTCCTCGAACCCCAACATCGGTTTACCGGCCATTCCGGGGGTAATTGCGGCACGTATATCTTCTAGCTTGGGGGCAAAAATACCGGATTTAGCAAGCGTTTCAGCATTGCTTTGCATGGATTGCTGAATAAATGTGGTGGCGGTTTTATGGGCGCCCAAGTGAAGGTAGACCTCCATACATGCCTGCTTTTGTTATGGTTTTGTTCAACAAAACCTCTAGCACAAGTGGCTTTTCAAAAGCCAGCCTTTAACACCGCGGCCCCTTGCGCGCCTTGAGCGGTTTGGGTATGTTCGCGCCGCTTTTACGCATTTTTTCCAACCTCGGAGACACCCCCATGTTTACAGGATCCATTCCCGCCCTTGTCACGCCATTTGTTAACGGTGCCATTGACAAAAAGGCGCTGAAAGACCTTGTAGAATGGCATATTTCCCAAGGTTCCAGCGGTATAACCGCTGTTGGCACCTCCGGCGAAACCCCGACCCTTAGCCACGAGGAACACCGCGAGGTTATCCGGATTTGTGTGCAAACCGCCGCAGGGCGCATTCCGATTATTGCCGGTGCGGGTTCCAACGCCACCGCAGAATCGGTTGGTCTGGTGCAATTCGCCCAACAGGTCGGCGCAACAGCGGCGCTGGTGGTTACCCCATATTACAACAAACCCACCCAGCGCGGCATGGTTGCACATTTTAAGGAATTGCATAATT
>JAKITE010000105.1 GCA_021648225.1 Paracoccaceae bacterium | reverse complement strand
GAAGAAGCCTCCATCGCCGCATGGGTAATCCCCTGCGCGGCAAATTCCTGCAATAATTGATGCAAGGCAATCGGTTCGGGCGTGGTATGGGCCAGCGGCGCGGTAATGGCGCCCTCCACCCCTGTTGTGCCAAAGTTTACCACTTTTTTACCAAGGTTTTCCAGGATTTGGCGGTAGAAATTCGCCACCGATGTTTTGCCGTTGGTGCCGGTGATCGCCACTATTTTTTCGGGCTGCCCGTCAAACCAGCTGGCCGCTGCCACCGACAAGGCTTTGCGCGGGTCTTGTGCCACCAGAAACGGCAATGGCAGGTCGCCCAGCTCTTTCTTTACAATTTCAACGCCGGCAGGGTCGGTTAGCACCGCAACCGCGCCCATACGCACCGCAAAAGAAACAAATTCCGCCCCGTGCATATTCACACCGGGCATGGCACAAAAAAGATGCCCCGGTTTGGTTTGACGGCTATCCACAGACAGGCCGGTCATTTCCAGATGCTCCGGCCAGCTTCCGGCTTTTGAGCTTAGCCCCGACAGCCCCAGATTTTCGATTAACCTTGCTGGCATGGCGTTTTCCTAGTTGCTTGTCAGACGCATGGTTTCATCGGGTGTTTCACCAACAGCACTGGGGCGCAAGCCCATAAGCGGTGCAATCCGGCGAATAATTTCAGCTGCTACCGGCACCGCTGTCCAGCCCGCCGTGCGACGCGGTTCATACCCCGATGTTTCCTCGGGTTCGTCCAGCGTGACAATCAGCACATATTTAGGGTCAGACATCGGAAAAGCCGAAGCAAAAGTTGCGATTACCCTGTCTTCATAATATCCGCCCTGCGGGTCAGGTTTATCTGCGGTGCCGGTTTTGCCGCCAACCTCGTATCCTGCAACTTCGCCCAATGATGCCGTGCCGCGCACCACAACCTGACGCATCATATCGCGAATATTATCCGAGGTTTCTTGCGAAATCACCCGATCAGCCTCGCTTGGCAGCGAAACATCGTTCAGCAAGGTCGGATACACCCGGAACCCGCCATTGACCATGGTCGCATAACCCGCCGCCAGATGCACAGGGGTTACCGCCAGACCATGCCCGTAAGAAATGGTCATGGTCGAAATTTCAGACCAGCGTTGCGGCACAAGCGGGTTTGATCGACGCGATTCAGGTAATTCAAGCGGCAAAGCCTCCAGAAGCCCTAATGCATCAAGCAATTCCTGTTGTGCATCCGCACCCGCCGCAACTGCCAAACGGGCTGTCCCGACATTGGAAGATTTCACAATCACATCCCGCAAAGAAAGCTGCGGCCCGTAATTGCGAAAGTCGCGAATGCGAAACCGGTTCCAGACCAACGGCCCGCTGGTATCCACCATTGAATCGGGTGTAGCGACGCCCTGCTCCATGGCCAAAGCCGCTGTAAATACCTTAAACACCGAGCCCAGCTCGTATTTGCCTTGCGCGGCCCGATTAAACAGCGGGCTTTCGGCAGGGTCGCCGGTGATTGCGGGGGTTGGCCGGTGGTTTGGGTCAAAATCGGGCAAAGACACCATGGAAATTATCCGGCCAGTATCGGCCTCCATCAATATTGCGCTGGCAGCTTTGGCATTCATTAGCTGCATGCCGCCTTCCAGCACCCGCCGAATGGCCGCTTGCACGGTCAGGTCAATGGACAGCTGCAATGGCGCACCCTCAAGGGTCGGGTCGCGCAAATAATCATCAAACTGAAGCTCGACCCCCGCCACGCCAATCACTTCGGCTGCATACACGCCTTCACGCCCGAAACTGGTGCCGCCCAGAATATGCGAGGCAAACGGACCGTTGGGGTAAAGCCGCAATTCGCGTGGGCCAATGATCAAACCCGGCTCACCCAGATCATGCACCATTTGGCGTTGTTCAGGCGATAATTTGCGTTTTACCCAGACAAATTTGCGGTCTCCGGTAAATTGGCGCAACAACAAATCAACATTCAAATCGGGAAATATTTCCGAAAGGCCAATGGCAGCACCAACCGGATCAACCATATCTTGCGGATGTGCCGACAAAGACGCGGTCACAAGGTTGGTTGCCAGAATAATGCCGTTTCGATCAACAATATCGGCCCGTTGATTGACAATCGGGCTGGAATTGCTGGTCAGTTCCGGCTCAACCGGGTCATAGGCCGCCAGCATTGCCATTTTTCCGCCCACCACAGCAAAGGCCAGAAAAAATGTGGCCGCCATCAGCACAAGGCGGCTTTCGGCCTGTTTACGTTCGCGAATGCGCTGGTCTCGCAACCGCGCGGCACGCTCTTCGGCCTCGATAAGCGCGGGGTCAACGCCGCGCAATCTTGCCTTTAAGATACGCGCCAACGGGCGCAACGGGCGACGGATAATCATTCATACCCCCTGGCGCTAACCGGTTCGGGCATCGTTATATCCGCGATCAGAACCGAGCTGCGATCGGCAAAATGTTCCGCATGGATCGGCATCAGGCGCAATTCGTCAAAATAGGTTTCCGACAATATCCGTAACCGTTCGGGCCGGTTCAGATACGCCCATTCCACCCGCAAAACGCTAATGGCTTCACGCTCAAAGGCGATATCGCGCTGCAACTGGACCACCCGTTTTTTGGCGTCACGGGTTTCGTAATTCACCTGAAAGGTCATATATCCGAAAAAAGTCACAATTACGGCTGCACATAGATATAAAAACGGTTTCACAGGATCCCTCCTTTGGTCAGATCAATCTTTGGCATGCCGATGCTGAACGGGTCGGTGTTTTGTGCAGGGGTATCCAGTCGCCGCGCCAGCCGCAATTTTGCGGATCGCGCCCGTGGATTGGCGCTGCATTCTGCCTCGCTAGCCTCGATTGCCTTGCGGTTGATGCGCTTGAATCGCGGCTTGCCGGATTCCAGCTCGGGCGCAAACCGGTTGGATTGAGGTGCATTGCCGGAACGGTTTTGAATAAACCGCTTAACCATGCGATCCTCTAGCGAATGAAAGCTGACCACTGCCAGAATACCACCGGGCTTTAACGCGACCTCGGCAGCGTTCAGCCCCCGCGCCAATTCCCCCAATTCATCATTCACCGCAATCCGCAACGCCTGAAAACTACGCGTGGCCGGATGAGGCTGTCCGGGTTTTGAGCGCGGCAGCGCCTTTTCAACCACCCGCACCAGTTCCAGCGTATCGCTGAAATCCCCGTGTTGGCGCGCATCAACAATACCATGGGCAATACGGCGGCTTTTGCGTTCTTCGCCGAATTGAAACAGGATATCGGCAATCATGCCCTCATCCGCGCGATTAACAATATCGGCCGCTGACGGGCCTGCTTGTGACATACGCATATCCAGCGGGCCGGAACGCATAAAGGAAAACCCGCGCTCGGCCTGGTCAATCTGCATCGAAGAAACACCGATATCCAGCACGATACCATCCAGCGGTTCGTCAGCCAATCTATCCAGCTCACCAAAAACGCCCTGCTTTAACACCAGCCGGTCGCCATATTCCCCTGCCCAGCTTTTGGCGCGTGTAAATACCTCGGGGTCACGGTCAATCGCGATTACTTTTTCGGCCCCCGCATCCAGCAAAGCCCGTGTATAGCCGCCGGCCCCAAAAGTGCCATCCAGCCAGACGCCGGAAACAGGTTCGATATTTTCAAGGATACTGGAAATAAGAACGGGGATATGTGGCGCGGTTTCAGCCATAACTAACCCCCAATTCGTAATTCATTCAAAAGCTCAAGCACGTCTTCATCATCAATATCGGCATCGATATCGGCTGAATCTGCTGCGTAATCATCGGGATTCCATATCTGGAACAATTCCACCATGCCGACAAAAACCGCTGTGTCGGGGATATTGAATTTCTCGATCAGGTCTTTGCGCAGGATAATCCGGCCATTATCGTCAATCGCCAGCGGAATGGATTTTGACGCCAGCCGTCGCAGCAATTTTTTGCGGTCGCGACCATACGGCATGGCCAGGATTTTTTGCTCCATCTCCTTGGCAGCCTGAACGGTATATCCGGTCAGGCAAGCATCACCGCCCATGCCGTGCATCAAAACCATTCTGGGGTTTTTGCCGGTCTCGCAAGCGGGATCACCCTCGGCAAGCACAGCCCGAAACGCAGCAGGAATCGATACGCGACCCTTGCTGTCAACCTTGTTGGTTATCTCGTCTCTGAAGCCTAGCTCCACGGTTTTGCTCCTGTATCCCCGAAATGAAAACGATCCAAACAAAAACGGATCGTGTCTGCCCAACACGATCCGCCATTTGCCCCGCTTGGGATATTGCCCGACTACGTGCCACTTTGCGTGTCTGCTCGCTCCGTGCCGGATCTTATTTGCCTTTTGGCGGAAATTTGGCTGCCTGTATGAAACTGCCTACTGATTATTTTTCTTTGGGAGAAACCCAAGATTTCCGTCCGTAGGTGACAACTAGCATACCTTTACATCCCTAGCAATGGAAATTTTTGGAAATTTATGGTTTTTTATAGAACTCGATGCTGATTTTACTTTGTCACAAAAATCTTTTCGAGATTACACACCACCAATGGCAGCCAGAATTCGCTTAACCACAAGATATGGTGAATTCTGACAAAAGCCGGTGATTTTGCGTTAAGGGGATTATTTTCAATAATGGGTGATATTTTATGCGGATGGCCTGTAAGCCGGATTTTGTTCAGGCCTTTCGACCGTCGACAACCATTCATCTGGACCTGCTGTTGCCAACAAGTTCTAGCAGCCAACCCGGGTCACTGGGCGAAAGAACCCGACGCAAGCGTCGCGCGACCCCTATTTGGCTTTGCTCCTGACGGGGCTTGCCCTGCCCGCAATGTTACCATCGCGGCGGTGGGCTCTTACCCCACCTTTTCAGCCTTACCAGCGTTTTGCCGAAGGCGAACCTCCGTCAGCCTACTGGCGGTTTATTCTCTGTGGCGCTTTCCCTCGGGTTACCCCGGCCGGTCGTTAACCGGCGTCATTTCTTTCTGGAGTCCGGACTTTCCTCACCTGAGTGCAGTTGCCCAGCCATCCGCATATGCCTAGATTTAAGCATAATATTCCGGTGTCACAAGCACAAATCAGGGCAGCGCCCTAACGATCGCTTATTAACTTTAAGATGGTCTTGCAAATTGACACAACCGGGCCATCGGTCTAATACTGTCTACAAAATGTGTGCCGTTTTATGCGGCGATACATATCAAATTTTGTTATTGGAGTAGCTGTTATGGCTTTTTTACTTGATTGGGAGGCCGGCACAACACAGATTGACGGCACCAATACCCTTACGGATCCCGGCACCGGTGATATCGTTAACGTAATCGTAAGCACACCTAATAATGCGGGCGCTGAATCTTTTTCCGTTCAAAGCAACGACCCGAACGACCCGCTTGCGCCAAATGTTTTGGGCGCTTTTTACCCTGACCGGCCAACTGACGGCCCGACCGAAGTCTCGATGGATTTCGACCAGTTTGTTCAAAATGTGACCTTTTCCTTATATGATGTCGATACGGGAACAGGCACCGGATTTAGCGCCTGGGATGACGAAATCACCATTCTCGCCACGCGTCCGGATGGCTCCCTGGTTACGATAACCTTTGATAATGCGGGCAATCAGATCGTTAATGGCAATGTTATCACCGGTGACGGGACCACAAATACACCGCGTGGTGATACGGTTGACGTCACAATTGCCGGACCCCTTAGCGGTATTACCATTATTTACGATAACGGTCCAACCAACGTAAGCGTTGGCTATGTCGGGATTGGCGATATCTCTTTTGATCTCTTTGGTCCGCTATGTTTTACACGCGGAACCATGTTGGAAACCGATCATGGCGAAGTCGTTATCGAAGATCTGAAAGTTGGCGATATGGTGCGCACGCTGGACAATGGCATGCAGCCCATTCGCTGGATCGGGTCTTCGACAATGTCCGCAACCGGCAGCAATGCACCGATTTTGTTCCGCAAAGGCGCCATCGGCAACACCCGCGATCTTTTGCTTTCACCAGCGCACCGCGTCCTGTTGCAAGGCTGGCGCACAGAGCTTTTGTTTGGCGAAAACCAAATGCTGGCTTCGGCAAAATCCTTGGTAAATGATAGCACGATTATACGTCAGGCTGGCGATAAGGTTGAATATTTCCATGTGCTGTTTGACCAGCATGAAATCGTTTTTTCAGATGGCGCACCAACCGAAAGCTTCCATCCGGCAGACCTGTCCGTTGATGCATTGGCAGTTGACGCCCGTGAGGAAATTTATCGTTTGTTCCCGCAATTGCAGCAAAATGTGACTTCATACGGCCCTGCCGCGCGCGAAACCCTGATGCCTCATGAAATTGCATTGATGAACGCATAATTTGTGCAAACCAATTTGAAAAGGCGCTCTGGAAACAGAGCGCCTTTTTTACTTCTTGTTCCGCTTATTGGCCCGCATCGAAATGCCCGGACTGGCAGAGCTGGCCCTGCGCGATCTTGACTTGTTCGCCGGTGTTGGTTTTGGTGCAGGCTGTTCCTCGCGTTTGATCCCCAACTGGTCGCGCAATATTTTCGGGCGAATTTCCTCAACCGCGCCACGCGCCAGATCACCCAGTTGAAACGGGCCATAGGAAACGCGGATCAAGCGGTTGACAATCAACCCCACCTCTTCCAATGCACGGCGAATTTCGCGGTTTTTGCCTTCGCGAATGCCAATCGTCAGCCAGACATTGGCGCCGCTTTGTTTATCAAAATCAACCATCATCGGCTGAAACCGCTCTCCATCAATAACCATGCCATCGCGCAAAGGTTTCAGGCGGATATCTGACGCATTGCCATTGGCACGCACCCGGTATTTTCGCACCCAGCCGGTTGAGGGCAGCTCCAGTTTGCGTTTCAGCTCTCCGTCATTGGTCAGCAACAGCAAGCCCTCGGAGGTCAGATCCAACCGCCCGACGCTCCTCACCCTTGGCAATTCTTCGGGCAGGCGGTCAAATACAGTCGCCCTGCCCTTTTCATCGCGCGCCGAGGTTACTAATCCGGCCGGCTTGTGATAGCGCCAAAGCCGTGCCGGTTCAGCCGCACGAACCGGCCGTCCATCGACGGTAATCTGGTCACTATCCGTGACATTAAGCGCAGGAGAGGCAATTTTTTTGCCGTTCACAGTTACACGCCCGGCCTCGACCATGCGTTCAACTTCGCGCCGCGAAGCAACACCGGCCCGCGCCAGTTTCTTGGCGATCCGCTCGCCAGCGTATTCTTTGTTTTTATCCATAAAAGGGGGGATACACCGGCAACATGACAAGGCCAAGCTAAACCTGACAAAAAGTCGAGATACCAGCACAGACAACAAACGCCTTTCAGCAATAAAACCGATAAGTTAGCCACAAAACCATCGAATATCACCTATCTATGAGCAATATAAATGTAGGCGAATTGGCGGTAAGGGCAAAAATCAGCGATAAAAAGCCGAGTGGAGTGCGCGGGTAATTTTACGCAAAATTTTGGCTGGCGCGACGCCCGATTACAGCAGAGATTTAGGGTCAGAATCTTGGCTAAACAAGTCAAAAACCCATTGATCATCTTGCCCATATTTCGGGTGGGTTCTGCCAAATGCCATGGCAACAGAAGCCGCCACATCCGGTAGAAAAAACCGGCCAATGTCATGATCTTGCGTAATTCTATTATCCCAAAGCTGTTCTAATTGGTCGGGCGCATAGGTAAAAAGCGGGCTTGCCTTGCCAAGCCTGATCGCACCTGACCCTTTGGAAAGCCGCGTAAAAACCGGCCCTGCGGCTGCATCGGGTACGGTGTATTCACTGCGCCAGCCATTTTGCACCAGCAAATGCAGCGCGGTTGATCTGGCTTGTTCCGGCACGATAATTTCAACAATATCAGCGGTCTCGTGCGCTATGCTCCCTAACTGCACAAACCATTGCGCGGCACCACTAAGCACCCACAAAATGCCAAAATCATCAAACGTATCCAGCGCGGGTTTCGCTGCCTTCAAGTTCATATTACCGCGCACCCAAAGCTGGCGTTGAAGCCCGGCAATACGGCTGGCGGCAGTTGGTTCTATTTCAAGCTCGGGAAATCGGGCAAGCAAACGCACCAGCAAGCGATGCTCGGGATAGGTAACATCATTTAGGTTAAACCTGTCAAACCAACGGTTGGAAAGATCAAAGGCTTTGCCGGTATCCACATGAAAACAGGCCCTAAGCAACTGGCGTTGGCGGGCTGGGGGCCATGGTATTGCGCCACCAAAAATCATCCGCCTGCTTCCTTTCGGCGGCGCATGGCGCGCAAAACAATTTCCATATACCCCTTATCATGCGCTACGTCTCTGTTCCAAGACAGGCTGCCCTTATGGATACGCCGCTGCGCCAGCGGTTCGTCAAGCATGGACATTTTGACACCAAGCGCGCGGGCGCGTGCCAGCCATTCCACCATTTCACCGCGATAACCCGGCATGTCCTCTATCGGGCCGATTTTATAAAAGGTTTCAAGCTGCATCAGCAAAGTTGAACGCGACCAACCCGATTTTTGCTCGTCGCTGTTGGTGGTATGCGCGTCCGCACCAAAATTACGCATTCGGGTGAAAGACATTTCGGCTTTTCCGGCCAACAAGTCAGGAAATTGCTGGGCAATTTTGTTTGGTTGCCAAAGATCATCTGCGTCAAGGGTGGCGACAAAACCGGTTTTTACATTTGTCATCCCCCGCGTGGTTGCACTGCCCGGTCCGCTGTTTTCCTGATGGATCAGCTTTAGCGGTGCGTTCAGCCCTGCCAAAGCCGTGTTCAAATCATCGTCAGAGCCGTCATCCACAACGATAATCTGGGTTGGTTTAAGGGTTTGCGCCATAATCGAAGCGATGGTTTCCGCGATAAACCCGGCCGCGTTATAGGCTGGGATAACCACGCTATAGGCGGGTAATTTCATGGTGCCCTCCGATTTGTAAGCTCACTGCCAAGCTGGCTGGTTGAAAACACCCCCTCAACCGAAGCCAGATCGGGGTTCAGCCTGCGCCGCCGGATATGGCCCATAAGGGCGCGGGTAAACCCACGCTTGGTTGCCTGTGTGTCCTTGGTTGCACTGCCTTCATGCTGGCGATAAAGCACTGCAATTTCGTTGCTGAGATGCACTGCTGGGCCAAGCTCGAACAATCGCAACAGATAATCAGTATCCTCGCCATGGGTGTAACTGGTATCAAACGCCCCGACGCTTGCCAGCAAGCTGGGCCGATAGATACCAATGCTCATACTAATGGCGCGGGCAATCAGCGAATTCCCGCGCGGTTCGTTTAACATATTCTGCTGGGTGGATTCGATCAGGCAAAGCTGGGCATAATGCAGGTCAAGCGCCAGGTCATCCGCCAAAATCTGGCAGGCTTTTCCTAAATACCCCGCCTCGAACGCGTCGTCCCCATCCAGAAAAGTCACCAGATCACAAGTATCAGGTATCGCATCCAGCAAAGTATTGCGCGCATGCGACACGCCCTTGTTTGCCGTGCGGATCAGCCGGATTTGCGGTGTAGTATTTGCAATGCTCTGGACAATTTCAGCGGTATCATCCGTTGAACCGTCATCAACAATAATAATCTCGATATCCAGCACATCACGGGTGCTTAGAATCGAGGCAATCGCCGAGCCAATAAACCGAGCCTCGTTAAATGTCGGCATCAACACGCAGAGCTTCATTGGCTGACCCCCGATATAAAATCCTTGACCGCTTTGGTAACATCACATGGGTCTTCGCCAAGCAACAGGTGATAGGCAGGCACAGCGCGCACCACATCAGCGCAGGCCTTAAAGGTAGCAGCCCGGTCACCACCAAGCTGCAACATGGTGGAGGGTGCCAAGGCCTGAAGCGCCTCAAATGCGCTGGTGGGTTCAATAACGGTTTGCGACAAATGGCTGACTTTGGGCAGTAAAACCGCTTTGATGTTGATCATATCCATGGCAGCATTCGGAAACACCTCACGCAGATCAAAAACATGTTTGCCTTGCCAGTTAAGCGGGCCAAAGACCCCGTTGATGCCAACACGCGCCAGCCCTTCAGTATCCTGTTTCATCTTGCGGTAAAGGGGGCGCGCCACCGGCAATGGCCCGGATGAAATCACACAATA
>JAKITE010000104.1 GCA_021648225.1 Paracoccaceae bacterium | reverse complement strand
GTTATCCGTAACGCGCTGAACTCAACTGCTTCGCAAATCGCGTCGACCGTTGAAGGCGCAATGATCACTACCTAATTTGTCTTTGGTTGCTTTGGCGACCAAAACCTAAGGTATGTAATCGTTTCAAATTTGAAAATCATTTTCAGGGCGTTTCTGCGCCCTGAAAAATAAGTATCGGGCCAAAATTGGCTCTGTGACTATCTCGGGGGTCAAGTTAATGGCAAAAAATACAGTGATCAATTTTTTCTCCGACGATACTGCTGCCGTAACTGTTGACTGGGTGGTTTTGACCGCTGTCATTGTTACACTGGGAATCGCAGTTCTTGCCGTTATTTCACCAGCTTTGACCAGCACCGCATCTGGAATAGCCTCGACCATAACGGTCGGAATGCCTGCACTAACAAATTAAGCCTTCCTTTTTATCTTATAGAACCGACAAAACCTTAGGCTGTCATTGTCTTTGGCAAAAATTCCTTTACAAGTAACCGGAATCTTAATTTTAATACGGATCCGGTTTTATGCGAATTATATTCTTGCTTGTTCTAATTATTGGCATCGGCATGGCCGGTTACGCAGCATATATGGTTATGCAGCGGTTTCAAACCTACCAAGCCGAATTTACCGATCTTGAAAACCAGCTTCGCGAGGCGAAGCTGGGCCAGGTCGATACGGAAATCGTGCTTGTTGCCAAATCAGACCTCCGCTTTGGTTCTGAATTGCTGCGCGACGATGTGACCGAATTGCAATGGCCCAAAGGGCAAACACCGCCAAATGTGTTTTCCAGCATGGAATCTTTGTTTGGCGGTGAAAACACCGCCCCACGTTATGTATTGCGAATTATGGAACAGGGTGAGCCGATTTTAGCAACAAAAGTTACGGAATTTGGCGAGGATGCTGGTATCAGCTCTCGGTTGGAGCCAGGAATGCGGGCATTTGCCATCAGCGTTAACGTAACATCAGGCGTTTCGGGGTTTTTGCAGCCCGGTGACCGTGTGGATGTGTATTGGGTTGGCAACACTACCGGCGAAACCATTACTAAACTTATACTTGAAGATGTCGATTTGATCGCAATTGACCAACAAGATGATGACGATTTTGGCGGAATTGTGGTTGCCCGAACCGTGACATTGCAAGTTTCTCCGCTGGTTGTTGCAAAATTGGTACAGGCACAGGCAACTGGCGACCTGACATTGGCATTGCGTGGCGCTGAAGATAGCGCTGCAACAGGGGGGGTCGAGATTGACCAATCTGCGATTATTGTCAATGAAATCATCGAGGTAGTCGAAGAACGGGTTTGCACAATCCGCACCAGAAATGGCGCGAATGTTGTTGAAGTCGTTATCCCGTGTGTTGAGGGTGAATAGGGGCTAATTACCCCGTATTTCACCCGTTTGAATCTTTTTTTTGTATCAAGACTCTCTCGTAACACATTGATTCTTGCAATTAATCTCAACATGACGCATGCTGCCGTTAATCGCGGGCGTTAAATGACCCGTTTCTATTTTCGATAGTGATTTTGAGAGGCAGGATCACATGCAATATGCAAACCTAATTAAGGTGGGTCTTCTAGGATTCGCCCTTACGGCACCCATGGTGTCGTCAGCCATTGCGCAAAACGCGGTTTTATCCGTTATGCGTGGCTCTGTATCCAGTCAAATTGGTGTTTCTGTAAACCGCGCAATCATTGTAGAGAGCGATCGGCCTTTTGCTGAATTATCAGTGGCCAATCCTGCTATCGCAAATGTATCGGCGCTTTCGGATCGCACCATTTATATATTGGGGGTCACACCCGGCGCTACAACATTGCCGATGTTTGACCAAGACGGTCGGCTAATCGCCAATGTTGATGTTCGGGTCCCACCTGATATTGCGGAATTCAAGGATCGGTTGCGGGAAATCCTCCCGAATGAGCCGATTGAAGTTCGCACCGCCAATGACGGCATTGTTTTAAGCGGCCGTGTTAGCGGCGCGCGCAAGGTTTCTCGTGCATTGGAGCTGGCAGAGCGCTATGCGCCGGGCCGGGTTACCAACCTGATGATGGTTGGTGGGTCGCAACAAGTTATGTTGCAGGTCCGTTTTGCTGAAATGAACCGTTCGGTGGCCAAAAGCCTTGGGTCTTCAGTATCCTTGTCAAACCTTGTTGCGCCGACAAATGGCGTCACAGTTGGCACCGGCAGTGTTGGCGCTGGCTTTTTTGATGGCGGTGGAGACTTGATATTTGGCTCAAGCGCCGAATCAGCAGGCGCGGCAGCGATCAGCTTTGGTCTTGGCGGCATTGCCGTTAATGTTTTGATCGAGGCCTTGGAAAGCAAAGGTATGGTGCGCACACTTGCGGAGCCAAATATCGTTGCAATATCCGGCCAGCAGGCCAGTTTTCTGGCGGGGGGGGAATATCCGATCCCGACCCAAGGGGAAAGCGGCGAAGTCGCGATTGAATACAAACCTTTTGGGGTTATCCTTAACTTTCGCCCAACGGTAATTGATGATGATCTTATCAATCTTACCCTTGAAACGGTGGTAAGCTCGATTGATCCTAGCATTACCGCCAGCATTGGTGGCACACCTTTATTGGCCTTTAAGGTCCGGCGTGCGGAAACCACTGTTGAAATGCGGGATGGACAAAGCTTTGCAATTGCGGGCTTGCTTCAGGATGATTTTTCTGATGCTTCAGGTCAGGTTCCATGGCTTGGCGATGTGCCAATTCTGGGGGCTTTGTTCCGTAGCGCAGAATTCCAGCGCGAGCAAACCGAGCTGGTGATTATCATCACCCCGCATCTGGTGACGCCGACATCCGGCGAAGCGTTGGCCATGCCAACAGACCGGATTCGCATTCCAACCGAAGCAGAGTTGTTCCTGAATGGTCAAGTGGAAGGTCCTGCCGCATTTAGCGACGTTTCCAGCCAGACCTTTGACGGTTCATCCGGATATGTGATGGAGTAAGATCATGAAAACCATTAATAAAATCGTTGTTATTTCAGCTGCACTTGCCCTTTCAGGGTGTATTGAAACAGCTGGAACACTAACCAACCAAAATAGTTTTGCGGCGGCTACCGAGCAAAACACCCTGGTCCAAACGGGTCAGGGCGGTTCGCTCGCTTATCTTGAAAACATGTCTGCGCGTTTCCGCGCAGAGGTGCCTACCATGGTCAACTTTGACTTCAATTCAGCGGTTCTGGATGGCGAAGCCAAACGTATTTTGCGATTGCAAGCTGAATGGATCAAAGCGACACCCTCGGTGATGTTCAATGTCTATGGGCATACGGATAAAGTCGGCGGTAACAACTTTAACCAGCGGCTAGGGTTACGCCGCGCCCATGCGGCGGTGAATTACCTTATTTCGCAGGGGGTTCCCCGGAACCGGCTTCAGGCAGATTCATCATTAGGTGAAACGCAACCCTTGGTTAACACCGAAGGACGTGAGCGCCTTAACAGACGCACAGTTACCGATGTTGTCGGATTTGCACCCGGTGTGAATGCCGCAGATTTTGATGGCAAACGTGCTGATGCAATTTATCAGGCGTATGTTGGACCAGCCGCCGGAGCGGCTCAAAATTAAGCCCAGCCAACATCTAAAATCCAATACCACACGGAAAACGAATATGTAGAAATACGTATTCGTTTTTTGCGTGACGATCCCTAAAAAATTGTGTAAAACTAAGTGTTAACAAGTAATCGTTATTTTTCTTCGGTTGTTTGTTATGTATTTTCTTTTTGTACATTTATTTGGCCAAGGCTAAATCAAGGCTATTATCATGTGGCGGGCTTTCGCCGGTAAATGTTCAAAAGTTGTTAAGTGGTTGTTTTTGTTGTATTGGTAGAAATACCTTGCCAGTGCGGCATCTGAATAAATGTCTGGGGAATTGACGTGGCACTTTTAAAACTTAAAGATCGCGCTATGGAAGCGTATGCGGTGGCGCGTAACGCCGCCAATTTTTCTTTGCTTGATTCGGATTTGCACGGTGTTTTTGGCGATAACTGGGAAAGCCTGAACTTTGCCGAGGCTGGTGAATTATTAGGCAAAGGCGGCTTGACCGGCGAAGAAGTGCTTATTGTTTGTGTTGAAGCCAATGATGAAACCAACCTTGATCCGGTCGATGCCTATGTGCGTGCAGCAAAACGGCTGAATATGAGCGTTGTTCTGGTGGCTCGCGATGTTAGCCCAACCGCTTTGCACCACTTGTTGCAGCTTGGGGCCGATGATTTTGCGCCTTACCCGCTTCCCCCGAACGCGCTTAGCAATATTTTTGACAATTTACGCAGCAAGCAAATACGCCATGCAGCAGCCCCTGCCAAAACCAAAAACCGTAATGGGTTGATTTTGCCGGTTTATGGCGCAGCTGGCGGGGTTGGCGGCTCCACTTTTGCAGTTAATCTTGCTTGGGAAATGGCAGTGCATACCCGCAAGAAAGATCTAAAGATTGCGTTAATTGATCTGGATTTCCAGTTTGGTTCGGTTGCAACATTGTTGGACCTGCCACGGCGCGATGCGGTGTTTGAATTGCTGACCGAACCGGATACGCTGGATGGGGATACGCTTTCTCTATCCATGACCTCGTTTAAATCCAGCATGGCGGTGCTTTCCTCGCCGCCCGAAATTATGCCGCTTGATATTGTTGATGCTAAATTCATGCAAAAACTGCTGGAACTGCTGCAACAGAAATTTGATTTTGTGGTTATTGACCTGCCCAAGGCCCTGACAGACTGGACTGCAAATGTCTTGAATGTGGCGGAAACCTATTTCACCTTGTTGGAACTGGACATGCGCTCAGCCCAAAACGTGATGCGCTATTTGCGTGTGCTGCGGGCCGAAGACCTGCCCGGCGAAAAAATTCAATATATCCTGAATCGCGCCCCCGGATTTACGGACCTGAGCGGCAAAACCCGCATCGGTCGTTTCTCGGATAGCCTTGGCATAGAGGTTAATATTCTTTTGCCCGAGGGTGGCAAGGCGGTTACTGCCTCGGGTGATCAAGGCGTGCCTTTGGCTGATTCCGCACCAAAAAATGCCCTGCGCAAAGAAATTAAAAAGATCGCAACCACTTTGGTTGATATGGCGCTGGAAGCCCGCGCAACGGTTAATTAGGGTGAGAAAAGGAACGTAGCATATGTTTGGTCGCTTCAAAGCCAAAGACGAAATTCGCATCCCGGCCGAGGAGGTGGCACCGCTTTCCTTGACGCCGGATGTGGTGTCCAAAGCCCGCCCAACCATTGATCAGCCGATATCGGTTGAAGACCAAGAAACCATACTCAAAGATCGCAAGCGTTCTGACCGTTTGATGAATATCCGCATGGATTTACACAAGCGCTTGCTTGAAACCCTTAATTTGGCCGCGATTGAATCCGCCAGTGATGCTGATTTGCGCCGCGAAATCAGTGCCATTACCCGCGAAGGCATCCACGAAATGGGTGTTGTGCTGAACGGCCTGGAACAAAAACAGCTGCTGGCAGATCTGATGGACGAGGTTACCGGCCTTGGCCCGATCGAACCTTTGCTGCGCGACCCGACGGTCAACGATATTTTGATCAACGGGCCGTTTCAGGTATTTGTCGAACGGGCCGGTAAGCTGGAACTGACCCCGATCCGGTTCAAGGATGAGCGTCACCTGTTGCGGATTATCGATAAAATCGTGTCGGCAGTGGGACGGCGGGTTGACGAAAGCCACCCTTATGTGGATGCGCGATTAATGGATGGTTCGCGTTTTAACGCCATGGTGCCACCCTGTGCGGTGGACGGAGCGCTAGTTTCCATTCGTAAATTTTCAAAAGACAAGCTGTCGATTGATGAATTAATCAATTTTGGCGCATTTAACGAAGCCATGGCCACCTATTTGCAAGCAGCGGTATCAACGCGGTTGAATATTGTGGTTTCAGGCGGCACCGGTTCGGGCAAAACCACGACTCTGAACGCTTTGTCAGGGTTTATTGGCGCTGATGAACGTATTGTTACCATTGAAGACACGGCCGAGCTTCAGCTTCAGCAAATTCATGTCGGTCGCATGGAAAGCCGCCCCCCCAATGTAGAGGGCAAGGGCGAGGTTTCACAACGGGACCTGCTGCGCAATGCCTTGCGGATGCGCCCTGACCGGATCATCGTCGGCGAAACCCGTGGCGACGAGGTGATCGACATGTTGCAGGCCATGAACACCGGCCATGACGGGTCGATGACTACCATCCACGCCAATACGGCGCGCGATTCCGTGTCGCGGATGGAAAACATGATTTCGATGTCGGGCATTGATATGCCGCTAAAGGCGATGCGCGGGCAAATTTCATCGGCGGTTAACCTGATTGTGCAGGTCAGTCGGCTAACGGATGGTTCGCGGCGTATGGTTTCAATCACCGAAATCACCGGCATGGAAGGCGAAGTTATTTCCATGCAGGAGATTTTCAAATTTGAACAAATGGGCATTGGCGAAGATGGCAAAATCAAAGGCCGGTTTATGCCAAGTGGTTTGCGATCTTTTTATACTGAACGGTTTCGTCAATGGGGCTATAACCTGCCCAGCAGCCTTTATGCGGATGCCACCGTATATACCGACCCGAACGGAGAGACATAAATGGGTATTGAGCCACTAATCTATGCCGCGATTTTCATCGCGGTTTTCTTTCTGATCGAAGGCATTTATCTGGCAGTATTCGGCAAATCCGTGCGACTTGAGTCGCGGGTTAACCGACGGTTGCAATTGCTGGAAAAGGGCGAAACCCGAGAAAGCGTAATGGAAACATTGCGCAAGGAACGCGAACAGCACAAAGAATCCCGTGGCATTCCGCTTTTGGGGCTGATGGCCAAAAAAGCTGCGATCGCCAATATCGCATTTTCGCCAATGGCTTTGGTCGGCATGATGGCTTTTCTGATTGTTGCGGTTTTCATTACCCTGACCTTTTCGACCCAATCCGGCATTGTTATGCGGATTATTGTTTCCTTGGGTATGGGCATTGGCTCGGTCTATATGTGGTTGAATTCAAAGGCTAAAAAACGGATGGACCTGTTTCAGGAACAATTGCCCGATGCGGTTGAACTGATGGTGCGGTCTTTGCGGGTCGGGCATCCATTTGCCAGCGCGATTAATATTGTGGCACAGGAAATGCCGGATCCGGTCGGGACCGAATTTGGTATTTTGGTGGACGAAAATAATTTTGGTGCCGAAATTGTTGATTCCCTTAACAAAATGACCGAACGGGTTGATGTTCAGGATTTACGGTTTTTATCGGTGGCTGTGGCCATTCAAACCCAGTCCGGCGGTAATCTGGCTGAAATTCTGGAAGGTCTGGCAAAGGTTATTCGCGCACGTTTCCGTCTGTTTCGCAGGGTTGCCGCCATTACTGCCGAGGCCAAATGGTCTGGCTGGTTTCTGTCATTTTTTCCGGTTGCCGCAATTATCGCGATCAATGTTTTACAACCGAATTATTATGACAAAATCGAAACTTCGCCAGTTTTCATTCCGTTGGCGGTTACAGTTTTTGTGCTATTAATCGTTAATGTTATTTTTATGCGTATGATGGTCGATATAAAAGTCTAGCCATTTAACAGGGGTCGCAACATGTCCGCACTGCTTGAATTTATCACCGCTGCCCTTGGCCCGATGGGACCTTTGGTCATTGCCGGTGTGTTTGGGTTAATTCTTATTCTGGTATCCCTGCCCTTGCTTTTGAAAAAAAGCGCCGATCCATTCGAAAAACTGGGTGGCAAAGGCAGTGGTGGATTCACCCGCGCTTCTGATGGCAATGACGTCGCCGAACGGATTAATTTACGTTATGACAGCGGCGGAATTAACCTTGCCAAATTTGACGCATATCTAACCCCGAAAGACGAAAAAGAGTTTTCCGAAGCGGCGCTAAAACTAACCCAGGCCGGATACCGTTCGCCATCCGCCGTGGGGAATTTCAACTTTTTGAAGATGGTCCTCGGGGTTGGGTTTATTTTTATCGGGGTGATTTTTATGTTTCTCAGCGGCGGGCAGCCGACCACTACATCAATTGCGCTTTATGTTTTGCTGCCCGGTGCGGTCGGGTATTACCTGCCCGGCTATTGGGTAGAACGGCGCCGCCAGACCCGCCAGGAAGAAATCGAAAACGGCTTTCCCGACTCGCTGGATTTGATGTTGGTTTGTGTTGAAGCCGGCCAATCACTGGATCAGTCGATTTTGCGGGTCTCGGGCGAGATTAAACGCTCCAACATTCCGCTTTCGGAAGAATTCGAAATTGTTGCCAATGAAATGCGTGCCGGTAAAGACCGGGTAACGGTGCTTAAGGATATGTCGGTGCGTTGCGGCGTCAATGACATCAGTTCCTTTGTGACGGTGCTGGTGCAATCTGCCAAATTCGGCACCTCGATCAGCGACGCGTTAAGGGTTTATGCCGAAGAGATGCGTGATAAACGGGTCATGCGGGCTGAAGAAAAAGCCAATAAACTGCCGACCAAAATGACTTTGGGTACTATGATGTTTACGGTGCCGCCTTTGTTGATCGTGATGGTTGGCCCGTCGGTTTACGATATTATCATTGCATTTGGCGTTGGCCAATAGGTGAGAAACATGCTCCGTATTGCGGTTTTGCTTTTGGCGCTGGCAGGATGCGAAACCCAGACCACCCGGCTGGATGCTGACCGTGTCGGTCCGCCAGCACCCCGTGGCACCGTGCAAATTCAAGAGGCGGTTGACGGATTGATTGTTGGGCATCGGTTAATGGCTGGCGGCGAATTTGAATTGGCGCTTGCGGCCTATACTCGCGCGATCAAAACCCAAGGCCTGACATCGGATGTGCTTAGCGCCATTGGCTCTGCCAATTTGCGGTTGGGCCGGTTGGGTCAGGCTGAAAAATTCTTGCAAACCGCCGTTGATCGAGACCCGGATTTTGTACCTGCTTGGAATAATCTAGGGGTTGTGCAAATGAACCGGGGAAAACCGATTGAGGCTCGCGCCAGTTTTCAACGGGCTTTTGCATTGGATAATGGCAATTCCGATCAGATTCGGGCCAATTTAATCCTGGCAATTGAATTAAGTCGTCTAAATTCGGCGGAATTCCCCGAACAGACTGATTTCTTGCTGGTCCGGCGGGGCAATGGGCGTTACTTGTTACTTGGGCAGAACTAAAAACAACAGGGTGTATTATGGGCAAAAGATTTGCAAAATCAGGGCTAGCCATAGTGGCGCTGTCGCTAACGCTTACCGCATGTGGTGAAATAACCGACGAAGACCGGCAATTAAACGGCACGATGAATGTCATTGATGCCAGCGATATGAACGACATCATGTTGAATTTTGCCGACCCGAACGAGGCGGTAATTTATTTTGAAACAGCGCTTAATAATGAACCTGACCGGCTGGATTTCAAGCGCGGCTTGGCTAAATCTTTGATGAATGCACGCCGCCATGCCGAGGCGGTTCTGGTCTATGAACAAATCGAGGCCGCAGGCAATGCCAATAACGAAGACCGGCTGGATATGGCGGACGCTTATATCCGAGGCGGTGGCTGGGACGAAGCGCAAGCGCAGCTGAACGCCATCCCGCCCACTTATGAAACCTATGACCGCTATCGGCTGGAGGCCATTGTTGCCGATCATAACCAGCAATGGGAAAAGGCTGACAGTTTTTACGATATTGCCCGTGGGCTGACCACCCGCCCTGCAAGTGTTTTGAATAACTGGGGCTTTTCAAAGCGCATTCGCGGCGACAATCAAGGCGCGGCTGAACTGTTCCGCGAGGCATTGCGCAGTGATCCAAATTTGACCACCGCCAAAACCAATCTGGTGATTGTGCGCGCGCTTGATGGCAATTACCGTTTGCCGGTTATTCCGATGAACGAACCGGAACGGGCGGTATTACTGTTTGAAATCGCCCGGATCGCCATCCAGCGCCGCGACTGTGATGTTGCAGCCGGTTTGATGCAAGAAGCCATCGATACCCATCCTCAACATTTCGAGGCAGCTGTGGCAGCGCTCGAAGCGCTTAATGGTTCGTCATGTAGCCAAGCATGACAGCGGCAATTGTATTCTTTGTGGTCACGGCTCCGTTTTGTCTTTGGGCGGCGTGGAGCGACCTGAAATTTCTGAAAATCCCCAATATCCTGTCCATCTTGTTGGCGGTGTCTTTTGTGAT
>JAKITE010000103.1 GCA_021648225.1 Paracoccaceae bacterium | reverse complement strand
TGCTGGAAACCCCCAGCCTTGCTTTTGCGCCGGACCAGTTTTTTGAAATGGCCGATTTTATATCCATTGGCGGCAATGATCTGAAACAGTTTTTCTTTGCAGCAGATCGCGAAAACGAGCTGGTGCGACGGCGCTATGATACCTTGAATGTCAGCTTTTTAACCTTTATCGAACAAATCGCAGCCCGCTGTGACAGCCTGAATACGCCGGTTTCTTTTTGCGGTGAAGACGCAGGCCGCCCGGTAGAAGCCTTGGCATTTGCCGCCATGGGCATGCGGACCTTATCCATGCGGCCAGCCTCGGTCGGGCCGGTCAAACACCTGTTACGCTCGGTTGATCTGGGGGAGGCCCGCGCGGTGATTGATACGGCGCGTAAATCGGGCGAACAATCGGTGCGCGCGGCACTGGTTAACTGGCTGGCAGAAAATAATTACCCGTATCGGGATTAAAACCTGCTGATGGTTACACTGGCCTGTGACGATTTTTCAACTGCTCAAACCCCGATAGCAGCACAAATTCTTCCGACGGGTCGATTTGAAAATCGGGTTCAAATGCATCCTTCATCCCATTAATCAAAAGATTTCGTAACCACGCATGACCGGGTTCGTTTTCCTTTGAAATTTCCCATCTGATTTCATGGCGAATAGGTGCCATTTCAAACGGAATTTCAGCACTGGACAGGCTGTTATCCCCAAGTGTCGATGTAAAAGAAGAGCCAACATAAACCAGATCGGTGCCGCCGATAAACCCTGCAACTGACGCGGATGTCGGCGCATAGCCAACAACCTTTCGCGCGGGATACCCGTTTTGGCGCAAAAAATCATCTACAAAGCTGGGCAATGATTTCAGGCTTTTTAGCATCACAAAACGACATTCGGAAAACGCCTTGATGGTTTCTGGCGGTTTACGAATATCCGCATCGTAATAAAGCATCACCTGCAAGGCTGGCGAAACAAACCGCCGAATGCCCTCGCCACCCTGACTTTCATAAGGCAAAGCCAGAAAATCGGCGGCGTCATCGCGTTGATAACCAATTGGCATATCTTCTTTGTCTTGCTCGATTAACAGCTTTGCCCATCGGGTTTCTTTGAAAAATTGCTTGGGAAGCATGACCATCATTGCCGAAAACTGAAAGCCTTTGGCAATAATTGTAAAACTGCGCTCGGTGGTTTTCGGGTCAAAAACCTCGGGTGCGGCCAGCTTTGTCAACATACCTATCTGGATCAAAAAGGTTTCAATAATCCTTTGGCCTTTGACCGTCGGAGCCATCTTGCGGTTAACGCGGGTAAAAACAGGGTCTGCAAAAATTTCTCTGAGCTTGTTTAGCCGGTAACTGGCCGTAGGCTGCGAAACCCCGATCACCTGCGCCGCTTGGGAAATGCTGCCAAATTCGGCAATGGCCTTTACCAACAGCATATCTTGAACCGAAATTTGGCTAAAATCGAATAATTCCATAACATGTATTTAATAAATCTAGATTTTCTATGCAAGACCAATCTGGTATGAGGCACTTACCGCTAGGTCGATAGAAATGCCGCCGTATTTCTTTTGTTTAGGCCCAGCGCGGCTTAAATGGTAAATTTGTAAAAAGAACAGCCCGCATCAGCAATGAGGCGGGCTGTTTTTTGCTTAGGGTCCTGACCCTAGCTTCCGAAGAGGTTTTAACCCAGATCAAACCGGTCCGCATTCATAACCTTAGCCCAAGCCGCCGCAAAGTCCTGCGCGAATTTGCCTTGATTATCGGCCTGCGCGTAAACTTCGGAAATCGCACGCAATTGAGAATTGGAACCAAACACCAGATCAACCCGTGTTGCGGTCCATTTTTTATCACCCGAGGCACGGTCAATGCCCTCATAAACACCATCGCCCGCGTCGGACCATTTGGTGTTCATATCCAGCAGATTCACAAAGAAATCATTGGAAAGCACGCCGTGCTGGTCGGTGAAAACCCCGTATTTGGTGCCCGCATGGTTGGTGCCAAGCACCCGCATACCACCAACAAGCGCGGTCATTTCCGGTGCGGTCAGGGTCAGCAACTGGGCTTTGTCCAACAACAATTCCTCGGGCGAGATGGTATAATCCCGCTTTTGGTAATTGCGAAATCCGTCTGCGGCCGGTTCCAGCATATCAACGCTTTCCACATCGGTTTGTGCAGCCGTTGCATCGGTGCGCCCCGGTGTGAACGGCACCGAAACATCATGGCCCGCAGCCTTGGCGGCAGATTTAACTGCGGCAACGCCACCCAGAACAATAACATCGGCCAAGGATACCTTTTTGCCGCCTGTTGCACTGTCATTAAAACTGGTTTGCACAGCTTCAAGTGCGGTTAATGCCTTGGCCAATGCCTCGGGCTGGTTGGCTTCCCAACCGTTTTGCGGGGCAAGGCGAATGCGCGCACCGTTGGCACCACCGCGCATATCCGAGCCACGAAATGTCGATGCAGATGCCCAAGCGGTGGAAACCAGTTCCGATACCGAAAGACCGCAATCCAGCAATTTAGCTTCTAGGTCGGCAATGTCGCGATCATCAATTAAGGCATGATCAACCGCCGGAACCGGATCTTGCCAGATCAATTCTTCTGCTGGCACATCCTTGCCCAGATAACGCGAACGCGGCCCCATATCACGGTGGGTCAGCTTGAACCAAGCGCGGGCAAAAGCGTCGGCAAACTGGTCCGGGTTTTCGTGGAAACGTTTGGAAATAGGCCCGTAAATCGGGTCCATCCGCATTGCCATATCAGCGGTGGTCATCATAGTTGGCACTTTTTTGGAGGCATCATGGGCCGCTGGCGCCATTTCGTCTTCACTTACGCCAACCGGCACCCATATCCACGCGCCTGCGGGGGATTTTTCCAGATCCCAGTCATAGCCCAGCAACAGGTCAAAATAGCCGTTATCCCATTTGATCGGGTTGGCTGTCCATGCGCCCTCGATGCCGCTGCTGATGGTATCATCGCCGTGGCCCGAGCCATAACTGGATTCCCAGCCAAAGCCCATTTGCTCAATGCCTGCGGCTTCTGGTTCGGGGCCGACCTGGGCCGCATCACCGGCACCATGGGCTTTGCCAAAGGTATGGCCACCGGCCACCAATGCTACGGTTTCTTCGTCATTCATGGCCATACGACCAAAAGTTTCACGAATATCACGGCCAGAGGCCAACACGCTTGGCTGACCATTCGGGCCTTCGGGGTTTACATAGATCAACCCCATTTGCACCGCCGCCAGTGTATCTTCCAGATTGCGGTCACCGGAATGGCGCTCATCGGTTAGCCATTCGGTTTCCTCACCCCAATATACGTCTTCTTCGGGTTCCCAAACGTCTTGACGGCCACCGGCAAAACCGAAAACCGGCCCGCCCATGGATTCAATCGCACAATTACCCGCAAGGATCATCAGGTCGGCCCAGGAAATTTTATTGCCGTATTTTTGCTTGATTGGCCATAAAAGCCGCCGCGCTTTGTCCAGATTAACATTGTCCGGCCAGCTGTTAAGCGGCGCAAACCGTTGCTGGCCGGTGCCACCACCACCGCGCCCGTCAGCGGTGCGATAGGTGCCGGCGCTATGCCATGCCATGCGAATAAAAAACCCGCCATAATGGCCGTAATCAGCAGGCCACCAATCTTGACTATCGGTCATCAAGGCGAAAAGGTCTTGCTTGAGCGCGTCAAGATCAAGCGACTTGAAGGCCTCGGCATAATCAAAATCCGGATCCATCGGGTCGGATTTAGCTGAATTCTGGTGCAAAATCCGCAGGTTCAGCCGGTTTGGCCACCAATCGCTGTTTGATTGCATGCTGACCTTTGTCGCCCCGTGGGCAACAGGGCATTTGCTGATGTCATTTCCGTCCATTTGATTTCTCCGGTTGGGTTTCGAGCGATCTGCCCGAGAATAAATTCAAGGCGTGCGCTGGGCACTGGCGAATCAAAACAAGTTGCTTTGGCTTCTATAGGTCAGAAACTATCCGCCGATGATTAATAATGGAAATTGTAATTTCATATCAATCCGATAAGATAAAGTTATGATAAACATTACCCTCAGACAGCTCCGCTATTTCGAAGCCCTGGCGCGGCACAGGCATTTTGGCCTTGCGGCAAAATCTGTTTCGGTTTCCCAGCCCGCCCTGTCGGTTCAAATCAAGGAACTGGAAACAACGCTTGGCAGTGTGTTGTTTGAAAGGGGCGCGCGACAGGTGCGCCTGACACGGCTCGGAGAGGAGCTTTTGGCAAGGGTCGGCGGTATTTTACGCTCGGTTGATGAGCTGGGGGATTTGGCCCGGGCCGCCCATAACCAACTGGTTGGCCAATTGCGAATCGGGATAATCCCGACCATTGCGCCCTATTTACTGCCTGCAATTCTGGGAGACCTGACAAAGCTGTATGCCAGCCTTGATATTCATATCCGCGAAACCATGACCTCTACCTTGCTTACAGAACTGGCGGATGGTAAAATTGATATGGCCATTGTCGCCCTGCCGATTTCCGAACCATCCCTGACCGAAATCCCGTTATTCGAGGAAAATTTTGTGCTGGTCCGGCCATTGGCAGATGCTGATAAACCGGTGCCCGACCAAAATATGTTGCAAGAACTGCGTTTGCTTTTGCTGGAAGAAGGCCATTGTTTTCGCGATCAGGCCCTGTCGTTTTGCAATATTGAACCCAACCTGCCCCGCGGAACCCTTGATGGCACCACCCTGTCAACCCTCGTGCAAATGGTCGGCGCCGGTATTGGTGTTACCTTGATCCCTGAAATGGCGGTTGCGGTTGAAACCCGCTCGGCGGAAGTTTCTATCGCGCATTTCAAGGCCCCCGAGCCAAGCCGCACAATCGGCATGATCTGGCGAAAAACCAGCCCGCTGGCCAAACAGTTTTTGCAGATATCCGAGGTGGTGCGCCAATCGGCCCGGCGTTTACGTCAATATAGTGAAAAGCCAGCTAGGGTCAGGACCTATGACCACCAATAATTGTCAAATTCAATCAATGGAACTTATCAAAAAAAATTGTAAAATTCCTGTCTGCCAAATAAAAACGGGCGGGTTTTTAGGGCCGCCCGTTGGAACAATTGGTTTGTTTCAGGTTATTCCGATACGGGCAATGTCGCGGCATATGCCAAAACATCAATCGAATATTGTATCGGGAAGGCGCTCATATTCACCATTTGCACACCGGGATGCTGGTTGAGGATTTTATGCATAACCTCGTCGGGCAATTCCGATGCTTCGGTGCCAACAAAGTTGAACTCGCCCGGGTCGCCCCAATTGATCATCCGCCCGTCAAACCCGTGACAAGCCGCACAAACCGTTTGGAAAATACCGCGCCCACGATCAACATTGCCTCCGGTCAAGGTTCGGGTTCGCGCGTCGATAAAGCCGCTCATGTCAATCTGGCCACGGCTGACAAAGGTCGCGACCCGTGCAAGTTCGGCATCGGTGATCATTTCCGACGTATACGGGTGATTGGCGTTGCGCAAGGTCACCATGATGCTTTCGATAGGCGCACCAAAGGAATCGCCAATGCCGGTGATACCGGTGAAGCGGCTGCCGGTGGCATAAACACCGTTAACCCCGGCGTAATCCCAGCCATGACATTCTTTACAGCGCCAGGTAACCGAGCCTTCTTGTTCGCCAGCTGCTGGATAGGCCGGGTTGGTTTCAGTGGGTTCATCACGACCAAGCGCTGTCCACCAATTGTCATAAATCCGCCCACCGGCAGCCAATGTCCAGGGTTCCGAAGGAACCAGCGGCGCACGATGCACAAACCCCTCGGCTTCGACCTTATAATCGCCATCGGCGGATGCTGGTGATGATATTAAAACCGTTACGGCCATTAAACATGCGGCACCGGCTTTTCCCATTTTCAAAAATGGACTATTCAATGTGAACATAATTATCCCTCCACTCACATACTAAAAAACAGAGCGCTTTAGCGCGCCCTTTTGTTTTAACAGCCATAGCCTAACCGCAGATCACGAAAATTTGAAGTAAAATTTTTACCAAATGCTTGATTTTATACATACTTTCAAATTCACATTTGTGCGTGTGAATTAAAATTAGGGCAGTTTTGTTGCTAATGCCCTTCAGGACAAAGATAAAAATGCGATACAATCTAATTGCAAAACTGGTGGCCTGTTATTTGTTTTTGGGAAAATAGCTGCCATAATCAGATACCAGCAAATGTTTTGCTGCGGTATCTTCAACAATATCGGCGAACCGTCCGATCGGGTCTTCAAATATATTGTCGCTTAGATCATCGTTTACTGCTGAAACCTCGCCGATCAGAACATCACCGCCATCCCCCCAGAACTTGTGCCAGTTGCCGGGGTTAAGGGTTACACTTTCACCGGGTTCAAGGGTTAACACGTCGCCGGCTTTTTGTTGGCGCTGCACACCGTCCGTATTCACAAATACATCAGCCTTGCGGTCAATATTGCCGTCTTGACCGGATTCATACATCTGGATCGCCAGCTTTGCGCCGCCACGATTGATAATGTCTTCGGTTTTGAACACATGTCGGTGCATCGGCGAAATCTGGTCCTGACGCGAAATCATGATTTTTTCAGCATAGCAAAATCCGGTATTGTTTTTCAAATCATCTGCTGTGCCGTTTCGCAACGTAAACAGAAACAGGCCAAGATTATCAAAGTCACCCTGGCCATAATCGGTAATATCCCACCCCATCCGCGCATCCATTATACGGCCAATTTTGCCATGCTGCGCTTGCATTGTTTCTGGCGACCAATAGGCAAATGGCGGGAGCCTAAAGCCAAACGAACGGATAAACCCGTCGGCTTTTTGCAATATTTGATTAACCTCGGAACGCTTCATTTATTTCACCCCTATTGCAACGAAATACCATCCTTGTTGAAAAAACCGGGCTTATCAAGCGCAATTCCAAGCCATCGTGTATCTTTGCCTGCACCCCCAATGGAATGGGCCTGTAACGGTTTAGGGTCAGGACCCATAGGCAGGTTTTGCCGTGATGCGATGCACATCGCAACCAGCAGTGGCCTAACAAGACCGAAGGCTGCATCCAATTCGGGGGTTGGGCTTTTAATGCTGAACAAGTGGGTTCAGAAACATCCATCGCCCGGCAGATTTACGTTGTAAATCGCCTGTCAGGCAATGCATGGTCGAGACTTTCTTCAAATCGCTCAAGGCAGGGCCGATCTGGCGTAATCGCTGCAAAACCAGACCTCAAGCCGAGGGCGCAATATTCCAGTATATCAATGGGTTTTACAATCCACGCCGGCGATATTCGTCGTTAGGCGGAAAAAGCCCTTTGGTATTTGAAAGAAAGGCAGCCTAAATAAGCCGAGAGGCAGAAATGCAAACGCGACAGGCCCAGATTTCCCATCGCGCGGCTAGTGCCGTATTTCAAACGCCTGCTTGACGCCCTCCGAAACGATCCGTCCGCTGCCTCAGCGCAGTTAAAAGCGTTGATCACTTTGTCATGAGTGAAACTTCGTTGGCAATTCTTGCGCGTTTCTGATTGGTATCGGACTCAATTAGCCCGCCAATCAAAAAGACATCAATAAACACCCAAATAAAGCCTGCGATCAACAAAGGTATGCCAATAACAACGGCACTGAGAAGAACACCCCCCCAAATAAGCGCCAGTTGTGCTGCAGCAATTCCCGAATATCCGAGGTAAAACCGATGCGCGGCAAAGCCGCCTAGGAAAAACCACAAAAGATATGCGACGCCAGAAGATTTCTTTTCATTCGTAAGGCGTTGTTCAACCAACATTTGTTGTTGAGTAGAGAGCTCCATAAAAAATACTTTTACCAATAAAAAATATCTAAAGTGGTATTTCCGAAATAAAACACCACTTTATTAATGTATTATTTTTCTGAGTGTAAATCAAGCCTAGTTAGGCTAATGCGCTTGAACATACGCCTTCAAGACCGCCGCCATTCGGCCCGGGTTCCTGTATCTGAAACCAACAAAATGCAGCAAATGCAATCCGTTTGCAGTTGCTAACAGGTTCCACAATTGGCGAGGTTCTAAACGCTAAATGGCAAGAATTTAACCTTGATAGAGACGTATGGATTAAGCCATCGCATCACACCAAACAGCAAAGGACCGAAGATTTACCGCTTTCAGGTGCCGTGGTTACCCTGATTGCAGGGATGTAAAAAATCCAGTCAGACTCAGAATTTTTGTTTCCAGGAAAGAACCCGAAAATGCCGCTTTACGATTTGAAAAGATTCTGGCGATCCGTAATTTCGAGCGCAAACCTTTCAGACTACTTGCTGATGACCCGCTTCGGCAAGCTACGGAAAGAGTGGCTGCAAAAATTGGACCATCTGCTAAAATTCGCTGATCTCATTCACTTACTTAGGGAAACACCCACCATAAACCTTTTGCTGGTAATCAAAATGAATTGGATGAAAACATGGAATAGCCTTTTTAATTTAAGCTCATACACGGAGAAAGAATATTGGCGCGTGGGGAAATGCTGACTGTTTTTACCTATGATGTGAGCATCAATCGCAATAGGCGACGCATCGCAAGTCTTTTGGAAAATGCAGCAACCCGTGTTCAATATTCCGTATTTGAAGCACGCATGACAAAAGCCCACGCTCAATCAATTGCACAAAGAGTTGCAGCAGAGCTAGGCAAAGGCGACAGCTTAAGAGTATATTCTGTTGGCGCAAACGGGCTAGAACGAAGCGCTGTTTACGGCGACGGCGTGCCCTTTGAAACAGAAGAAGGCTTTTGGATAGTTTGACCCAAATAGGCCACACAACAGGTAAACATGTCCGAGGCATACAATGTCTCTGATCGCAGCTGTTCTTGAGCAATCAAAATCCAACGCTTTCACGATTCAGGACTTATACAAAAACTGGCGCATGGCGGAAATCCGGCTGTTAATCGCGAATGAGGCCGCGTCGGTTGAAAATGACAATCTGATTGGTAAAATCCGCGGTGCCTGGGGGAATATACTGCTGGAGGGCAGCTCCATTACCGCCCGAAATGACGTTGCCTGCGACTGGACCGCGCCATCAGGCCTTGCGATTTTTTTCCAGATCAACGGCTTTTTGGCCAAAGGTATTGATTTTCCCAAACCTTATGTTTTCACCATAGAACCGCATGGCCCTGACATGATATTGACATTGCGCTTGTTTGGGTTTGCCGCAGATTGGGCCGGAGAGGCGGCCTTTGCATTGGTGTTGGCAATGCAGCGCGGGCTTGATTATGGCAAGGATGGAAACAAACGGCGTAGTTTTGAAGTGTTGGACCGCAGCATTGACCAATCAACAGGTCTGCCATTTCCAACAACCACGCCGCAGCTTGCACTGGATTTTACCTCGCCAGTGTCTGCCAAGAAAGGCTCGTTTCACCATGCAAACCCCCACAGTATTTTAAAGGGCATCATGCGCCGCGTTTCTGGCATGGCGCCGTGGCAAGGCGGGTCATTGGGCGATATTTACGCTGATCTGTTTAGGGAGATCGAGGCAATGTCACCGCCTCCGGAATGGATCAACATCAAACGCAAAGACTGGACACGTCGCACGGTTTCACGGGGCGAAACCCGCCAAATGCCAATTTCCGGCGGGTTGGGCACGTTACTTTTGCCCGTAGTTTCACAACCGCTTTTTCAGGTTTTAAGCCTCGGCCAATATATTCATGCCGGATCACAGGCAACCATCGGCAAAGGCCGATATATTCTGCGTCATCCAGCCTGAATCAATCCGCATTGATTCGGCAGATATTACCCCGAACACCAAATCGTAGGGTGCGTGGTTTCCCACGCACCGTTCCCGGTTTCAATCCGCGTTGGTGCGGGCATTGGCCTTAAACATTGACCGGAACCTTGTAAGAATGTTTCTGGACGTTTCAATCCGCGTTGGTGCGGGCATTGGCCTTAAACGCATACGACCGGCGCGCGCGGCGGCACACCTGAGTTTCAATCCGCGTTGGTGCGGGCATTGGCCTTAAACATGGCGGAATAGTCCGCCAACAGGGCCATGTCTGGTTTCAATCCGCGTTGGTGCGGGCATTGGCCTTAAACACGGCGGAAACTTCGATGAATCAATCCCTGCGCTGTCGGTTTCAATCCGCGTTGGTGCGGGCATTGGCCTTAAACTCATTGAAAGGAATATAAATCATGGCT
>JAKITE010000102.1 GCA_021648225.1 Paracoccaceae bacterium | reverse complement strand
TTTATTGTTGACGATCTGGGCCGCCAAAAAGAACCACCGCAAACCCTGATCAACCGCTGGATTGTGCCAATGGAAGAGGGTTTTGATATTTTAACCCTGCAATCGGGGCAAAAATTTATTGTGCCGTTTGATACCAAAGTAATGTTTTCCACCAACTTTGCCCCTGCCAATATTTTTGACACCGCGGCGTTGCGGCGGATTTATTACAAAATCTATATCGGCAATCCCGAGCAGCAGGATTTTATCAAGATATTCTTGAAAACCGTCGAACGTTATCCGATGGACCTGAACGAAGATGTCCTGACCCATCTTTTGCAAGTTAAATACCCAACGGTTGATAACCAGTTTGCTGCCTTTCAACCCGGGTTTTTGATGGAACATATGATGGCCGCTTGCCGGTTTGAAGGTATAGAGCCGCATATGTCGATCAAGCTGGTCGATGATGCGTGGGAACATCTGTTTGTCCCTAACGTCTAACAAGATCGGGCTGGCAGGTTGTGGGCGCATGGGGCTGCCGATGTTGCGCGCCTTGCGCGATGCGGGGTTTGACGCCACGGGGCTTGATGTGCGACCAGCCAGTGATTTTGGCAAAGATCAAACAGCGCTGGAATTTGACAGCCGCATATTTGCAAGGCCGCTGAATATCCTGTTTTCTGTGGTGCGTGATATTGGCCAAACCGAGGCATTGCTGTTTGACGATCAGGCGATTGTGCTAAACGCGCCGCAATTAACCCATATCGTGATTTGCTCAACGGTTTCACCCAAATATATTCTTTTGCTAAAATTGCGGCTGCCCGGGCATATTACCCTGATTGATGCGCCAATGTCTGGCGCGGCCATTGCAGCACAGGAAAAACGCTTATCCTTTATGCTTGGCGGCAATGATGCCGATCTTGCCGCGGTTTTGCCGATGATAAATGCAATGGCGGCGCATATTCACCATATGGGAGCATTGGGCACAGGTATGGCGGCCAAGGTCTTGAATAATCTGGTGGCTGCCAGTTCCACCGCGACCACGCGTTTGGCACTGGACTGGGCAGCAGAATTCGGGCTGGAGCAAGAAAAAATGCTGGCCCTGATGCATGTTTCATCAGGGCAAACATGGTTTGGCTCGGGCTTTGAAAGTATTGAATTCAGCCGTGACGGGTTTGCAGCCAATAACACCATTGCCATCTTGAAAAAAGATGTCGAAAGCGCGCTGGACGCCGCGCCAAATGGCGCAGATACGGCCCTGCCCCGTGCGCTTATCAACGCAATCATCGCCCTGCGCCAAATAGACTAGGCGGTCAGGCCCTCGGGTTCCGGCAGCCCGTTGGCGCGGCAACAGGCGGTAACCGTATTGGCCAGCAAACAGGCAATGGTCATCGGCCCAACCCCGCCCGGAACCGGCGTGATCGCCCCGGCAACCGCACTGGCTGATGCAAAATCAACATCGCCAACCAGACGCATTTTACCAATCCCGCGTTCGGGTGCGGGAATTCGATTGATACCAACATCAATCACCGTGGCGCCGGGTTTGACCCAATCGCCGGTGATCATCTGTGGGCGGCCCACGGCAGCGACCAGAATATCGGCATTGCGGCAAAGGGCCTCGATATCTTTGGTGCGGGAATGGGCGATGGTCACGGTGCAGCTGTCGCGCAGCAACAGCGCCGCCATCGGTTTGCCGACAATATTGGAACGCCCGACCACCACCGCATTCATGCCCGAAAGCGACCCGTGCCGATCGCGCAGCATCATCAAACAGCCAAGCGGCGTGCAAGGCACCATAGATTTCTGCCCTGTTGCCAACAGCCCGACATTGGAGATATGAAACCCGTCCACGTCTTTGGCCGGCGAAATCGCGTTAAGCACTTTTTCGCTGTTGATATGATCCGGCACCGGCAATTGGCACAGAATACCATGCACCGTCGGGTCATTGTTTAACCGGTCAATCAGGGCCAACAGGATGGATTCAGATGTGTCGGCGGGCAATTTATGTTCATAGGAATTCATGCCGCATTCATGGGTTTGTTTGCCTTTGTTGCGCACATAAACCTCCGATGCCGGATCTTCGCCAACCAGCACAACCGCCAAACCGGGGGTGATGTTATGTTCGGATTTCAGCCGCGTGACATGCTCGGCCACCTTTTTGCGCACCGTGGCGGCAAAGGCTTTTCCATCAATAATATCGGCCATCGGCTTCTCCTAGTTTTCAGGTATTTCGGTAATTGTCAGATCATCATTATATATCACGCCGCTACGAACCGAGGGCGGCGCATATAGGCCGAAATGGGCCTGCGTAAACAGCCCGTTGCCGGTGCGCACCGGTGCTTCGGAAACCAGCACATCATTTTGCCACAGCCTAGCATAGCCGTTTTGTTGGTCAAAATGCAGCTCTACGCTCAGCTTTACCCATTCCCGCATCGGGAATTTTATATCTTGGGTCTGGAAACTGTATTCGGATTTGCCGTTGCTTGGCACATGCATCAAATGCACAATGCCGTCATCGCCAAGGTTAACCAAAACCGGATCCCAAGTATCGCGGGTGGTATGGTCAAGCGTGGCAAAGCTGAACCATTCACCGGATGCGATTTCCATATCCAGCCAGACCCAGAATTCAATCTTTACCGGCGTTTGAAACGCCCCTTCCGGCAGCTTATAAAGCTGGATGGTCGGATAGCCGCGATGGTTGTTATTGGTCAGCCAAGTACTGCGCCGGTTGGTGCCGTAAACCCAACCTTTATGGCTGTATTGACCCGAACGCACCTGATCGGTTGACTGGTCATGGGACGAGGTGCCTTTGTAATCTTGCGGCGTGATATAAAACCCGGCAAAATCTTCAACCGCTTCAAAACCGGTGGAAAAGCTACGCGGTTGGGCAAGGCTGGCTGACGCCATAAAAACGCCAGCCAGAATAATTGCCAAATATCTGAACGGTTTTGCCACGATCAAAACAGCCCTTCGATTTCGCCAGCATCATTCAGCATAATCGCCTCGGCAGCCGGTTTACGCGGCAATCCCGGCATGGTCATAATTTCACCGCAGACCACAACAACAAAGCCCGCACCGGCCGAAAGCCGCACTTCGCGGATCGGCACCGAATGGCCGGTGGGCGCGCCGCGCAGGTCGGGGTCGGTGGAAAAACTGTATTGGGTTTTGGCCATGCAGACCGGCAGATGGCCAAAACCGGCCTCTTCCCATGCCCGCAATTGGGCGCGGATTTTTTTATCGGCCAAGACCTCGTCAGCGCGGTAAATCCGTTTGGCAACGGTTTCAATTTTTTCAAACAAGCCCATTTCATCAGGATAAAGCGGCGCAAACTGGGCCACATCCGCATCGGCAATTTCTGCCACACGGGTTGCCAATGCTTTGGTGCCTTTTGAGCCATCAGCCCAATGGGTGCAAAGAATTGCCTCTGAACCGTGGGTCTGGGCATATTCCATAACGGCAGCGACTTCGGCGTCGGTATCGTTGACAAAATGGTTGATCGCCACCACCACCGGCACGCCAAAGGATTTCAGGTTTTCGATATGGCGACCAAGATTGGCGCAGCCATCCGTTACGGCCTGCACATTTTCAGCCCCTAAATCAGCCTTGGCCACACCGCCGTTCATTTTTGAGGCACGAATGGTCGCCACCAAAACCACCACGCTGGGCGCGATGCCAGCTTTGCGGCATTTGATATTCATGAATTTTTCAGCACCTAGATCGGCCCCGAAACCGGCCTCGGTCACTACATAATCGCCCAGTTTCAATGCGGTTTTAGTAGCCACCACCGAATTGCAGCCATGGGCGATATTGGCAAACGGGCCGCCATGCACAAAGGCCGGATTATTCTCAAGCGTTTGCACCAGGTTCGGCTGCATGGCCTGTTGCAACAGCACCGTCATGGCGCCATCTGCCTTGATATCACGGCAATAAATCGGTTTGCGATCGCGGGTATAAGCCACAATAATATCGCCAAGGCGTTGCTGCAAATCCTTTAAGTCATTGGAAAGGCACAAGATTGCCATGACTTCGGAAGCCACAGTAATATCAAATCCGGTTTGGCGGGCAAACCCGTTGGCAATGCCGCCAAGGCTGATCACCGTATCGCGCAGGGCGCGGTCGTTCATGTCCAACACCCGTTTCCACACGATGCGGCGTTCGTCAATTTCCAGCGCATTGCCCCAATAGATATGATTGTCGATCATGGCCGAAAGCAGGTTATGGGCCGAAGTGATCGCATGAAAGTCACCGGTGAAATGCAGGTTCATTTCCTCCATCGGCACAATTTGCGCATAGCCGCCACCAGCGGCCCCGCCTTTCATGCCAAAACACGGGCCTAATGAAGCCTCGCGAATACAGATCACCGCGTTTTTGCCAATGGCGTTCAGCCCGTCACCCAGCCCAACCGTGGTGGTGGTTTTGCCCTCGCCTGCGGGGGTGGGGCTGATGGCGGTTACCAGAATAAGCTTGCCATCGGGCCTGTCGGCTTGGGCTTTGATAAAGCTAGCTGAAAGCTTGGCTTTGTCATGGCCAAAGGGCAGCAGATCATCGGACGGAATGCCCAGCTTGGCGCCGATTTCCTGAATGGGTTTTTTATTGGCGGCGCGTGCGATTTCGATGTCGGTCTTATAGGCCATGATGGGCATCCTTTGAGGGGTAGAGACAGTTCTCACTACTGCGATTCTGTTCAAAATTCCGGCGTCAATTCGACTTAGTGTTGACCACATGCGACGTAATGACCTGTGCAGACTAGCCAACCGCGTTAGGAATGCAACAACTGTATTCAATTGTATGCGAAGCCCCTGCCCTGCGCAAAACAAAAGGCCGCGAAAATGAATTCGCGGCCTTTTTAATAGTATTTGTCTAGGAGTTACCCCTGCGGCTGGGGTTCCATGCCGCCATCACCTTTGGGTTTTTTTACAGCTTTGGGAATCGAGGTTACCGAACCGGAGCCGCTGCCGGTTTCGGTATCATCCTCGTCATCGGGCCTTTGCGGAGATTCGCCGCGCATCACCCGTTTGATCTCGTCACCGGTCAGGGTTTCGTATTCCAGCAATCCTTGCGCCAGATTTTCGAATTCTTTTTCATTTTCGGTGATCAGCTTAAGCGCCAGCTCATAAGCATGGTCAATGAATAATTTGACCTCGCTTTCGATCAATTCCTTGGTCTTGGTCGAAATCGAGAATCCGCCCGTGGTGCCGTTATAACCGTTATGGGCCTCGGAATAATCAATATTGCCAACCTCGTCCGACATGCCGTAACGCATAACCATAGCCCGCGCCATGGAACTGGTCTGTTGAATATCGCCGGACGGCCCGCTGGAAACGCTATCGGCGCCATATTTGAAAATCTCGGCGGCTTTGCCTGCCATAGCCATCGCCAATTTTTCATGGGCTTCGTCTTTGAACAGCTGCAATTTATCCAGCTCGGGCAAAGACATCACCATGCCCAATGCCCCGCCGCGTGGTATAATCGTTGCCTTGTAAACCGGATCGGTTTTGGTCAGCAATATGCCCACCAATGCGTGGCCGGCCTCATGATAAGCGGTTTTTTCTTTTTGCTCATCGGTCAACACCATAGAGCGGCGTTCCGAGCCCATCATCACCTTGTCTTTGGCAAATTCGATGTCTTCCATGGTCACGAACCGCTTGCCGGTGCGTGCCGCGGTCAATGCGGCCTCGTTGATCAGGTTGGCCAGATCAGCCCCCGACATGCCGGGCGTGCCGCGCGCAATGATGCGCAGGTCAACATCCGGCCCAAGCGGGGTTTTGCGTGAATGAATATCCAGAATTTTCTTACGGCCGTTAATATCGGGCAATGGCACGTGGATTTGACGGTCAAACCGGCCGGGGCGCAGCAAGGCCGGGTCAAGCACATCGGCACGGTTGGTTGCAGCCAACAAAATCACGCCCTCATTGGTTTCAAACCCGTCCATTTCAACTAAAAGCTGGTTCAAAGTTTGTTCGCGTTCGTCATTACCGCCGCCATGACCAGCACCACGATGGCGGCCGACTGCGTCGATTTCGTCAATAAACACGATACAAGGCGCGTTTTTCTTGGCCTGTTCAAACATATCGCGCACACGGCTGGCGCCAACGCCCACAAACATTTCGACAAAATCCGAACCGGATATAGCAAAAAACGGCACGCCTGCCTCGCCAGCGATGGCCCTGGCCAGCAGGGTTTTACCGGTGCCCGGAGGGCCAATCAGCAACGCGCCTTTGGGGATTTTACCACCAAGACGGCTAAATTTTTGCGGGTCTTTCAGAAATTCGACAATTTCTTCCAGTTCTTCTTTGGCCTCGTCAATGCCGGCAACATCGCCAAAATTAACCTTACCCGCGCTTTCGGTCAGCATTTTGGCACGCGATTTGCCAAAGCCCATCGCCCCGCCTTTGCCGCCACCCTGCATGCGGTTCATAAAGAAAATCCACACGCCGATCAGCAACAGGATTGGCAGGAATGAAATCAGAATCGCGCCAAAGGTGGATTGTTCCTGCGCCGTAGCTGCAAAAGTTACGCCTTTTTCACGCAAAAAAGGAATAAGCGAGGAATTGGCATCACGCGGTTCAATGGTTTTAAGCACATTTCCGGTTGAGCTGCGAAAGGTGATGTTTTCACCATCCATTTCAACCTCGGTAACAACGCCGGCCTCGACCTGATCAAGAAATTCCGAATAACTGACAATACCCGAAGGCGCGCTTTGGCCGCCTGCATTAAACACATTATAAAGTGCAAATAACAAAACAAGCGCCACCGCCCATACAGCCAAACTTTTTGAATTTCCCACGCCGAATCTCCTTTGGTCGCTAAGCACCACAGCTTACCTATAACATAGGTGCTGAAATTTTGCTTTCAATGCGTTATCAGGCGGTCATAAAAGCCTTTTTTACCCCCTGCAAGGTTAACCGGCCATTTATCGCCAAAATTTGCAAATGGTGCGGCAATCAGCGCGCCGTTTTGCCAAAGCGAAGGGCTGGCAAGCAGCGATGCGCGGCTATGGCCGGTTTCGCGCCAATCGGGGCAGAATCGGATACCATCTGCATTTAGCGCCTTTATTTGCACATCCTGTCCCTTAAAACTGCCAATTTGCCAGCGGCCATCCCAGATGGTTTCAAGGGGTGCCATGGCTGGTGTTGCGGAAAGTTCACGGTTCACAATGATGTGAGTGGCCGTAAAGCCAATGCTGCACCCGTGCAAGGTTTTGGCTTTTTGTTGGTCAGCCAGACAGGTTTCCAACAGCCCGGCCAGCGCATTGAAACGTGGCCGATACCGCGCAGTGGCGACCCAGCGCAACGCCGCTGCCAGCAATCGCAACTGGATTTCCCTCGGGGCCAACCGGAAATCTGGCAAATGAATGCAAAGCTCTCCGGCATCGGAAAGGGTTACGCTGCGCTGCGCCAGTTCCTGCACGGTGGTTTCAAGCGCGCTTCGGGCGCGGCGTAAATGATCAGCGGTTTCGGCCAGCCGCGAAACCGTTAATCCAAGCGGTTCCAGAACTTCCAATGCTTTGCGGGCTTTGATACGATCATATTTCAAATCATCATTGCCGGGGTCTTCGACCCAAGTGATTGCCTTTTGCCGCAAATATTCGCGCAATTCGTCCCGTGCCAGCGCAATCATCGGGCGGTGCCAGCAAAGCCCAGCAACACAACGCTGCGCCGCCATGCCCGAAAGCCCGTCAACCCCTGACCCGCGCGCCAGCCGCATCAACAGGGTTTCGGCCTGATCGTCTTGTGTATGACCCAGCACAATATCGGCCAAGCCCTGCTGACGCGCCCAATCCGCCAGCAATCTGCGGCGGGCTTTGCGAGCCTGATTTTGCAGGTTGCCACGGGTATCGGGGGTTTGCCAGACCAGTGTTTGATGGGGGATATTGTGTCTGGCGCAAAGCGCAGCCACATCAGCGGCCTCTTGGGTGCTTTCGGGGCGCAATTGATGGTCGACCGTGGCCGCGCGAATAATATGGCCAGCGGCGTGTAGCAACATCAGCAAAGCCACTGAATCTCCGCCCCCCGAGACCGCCACGCCCAAGGGTGCATCGGGCAAAGGGCCGAGTTGTGGCGAAATCACGAACAGCCTTGGATGGCTTTTTGTTCCAGCACATCACGCGCCAGATCTACCCCCAGATCCGGATAGCGAATCTGGATTTCCGACAGGGTCAGGCAGGCCTGTTCGGTCTGGCCCAATGCATTCAGGCTGACCGATAAACCGTATAAAGACTGAGCCGCAAACGGACTGTCGGGCGCACTGGAAAAGCTTTTAAGATAACTACGGGCGGCATTTTGATGATCGCCCTGAAGGCTTAGGGCCTCGCCTTGCAAAAAACGCGCCTCGACCGATAAAGGGCCATCGGGATAGGTGGTAACAAATGCCGATAACAGCGTCGCGGCGGTGGCACCGTCGCCGTCCTCCAATGCGCGTTTGGCGGCGTTGAAATCCGCGCGTTCGCCCAAAGCAAGATCAGCAGCGCCATCATCATTCTGACCGCCAAGCGGCACGGTATTGCCCAGCAAGCCGGTATCGCCGCCCTCAAATTCGGTCAGGCGGAAATCAAGATCGCCAATGCGCCGTGTGCCATCGTCAACAATGGCCTGAATACGAATTTCCAAGGCTTCGACCCGGCCCAAAGCCGCGCGAAGATCCTCACTAAATTCATCAATCCGCACCATGGCGCTGGCGGCTTCTTGTTCGCTCAACCCGCTGGTGCCGGTGGCGCTTAACTCCCCCCGCAAGGCTTCGATCTGTTGGGCAAGCTGCACCAGATCAATGCGAATATCTTCAAGCGTCATTTCCTGCGCCACAACCGGCGACGCAAGAAATAGTGACAAAACCGCCACGCGGATAGTTTTTAACATCAAGACCCCCTAAAGCAATGATCAGACATTGCCCAGACCACCAGCAACCACCGTGACCGCACGCCGGTTTTTGGACCAGCAGGATTCAGACGAACAGACTTCCAGCGGGCGTTCCTTGCCATAGGGAATAACCGAAATCCGGCTGGCCAGCAGGCCAATGGAAACCATATAGTTCTGCACCGCCGCCGCGCGCCGCGCGCTTAGGGCCAGATTATATTCGCGGGTGCCTTGCTCATCTGCATGGCCCTCGACAATAACGGTGCGGTCCGGATATTGGTTCAGCCAAGCCACCTGTGCATCCAGAATTGCCTTTGATGCATCCGAAAGCGTTGCCTCGTTAACTGCAAACAACACCCGATCACCGATTTGCGTGGCGAAATATTCAAGCGAGCTTTCTTCGATCGCCCCCGGTGTCTGGCCTGATCCACCCGCGCCGTTGCCGCCGCCGCCAAAAATATTGTTGCCTTCACATGCTGCCAGCGTAAACATCGACGCCACAACCAGACCTGCTTTTATAAACCGCATTTTCCTACTCCTTATTTTTTCAATTTATAACATATATCATCAATTATCGCAAAACCGCAGACCAATTCGGGTCCGAGGCAAAACCCGGCGTATCGACGCGCCGCAAATTCCGGCCTGTCAGATCAACCGAATATATCTGCGGCGCCCCGCTGGCACCGGCAGTTTCACGAAAAAACATCAATACCCGCCCATTGGGCGACCATGTCGGGGCCTCGTCAATAAACGAAGCCGTCAACAGGTTTTCGCGGCTGCCATCCACCCGCATCACGCCGATATGAAACCGACCCGATTTGATTTTGGTAAAAGCAATCATATCGCCGCGCGGCGACCATACCGGCGTGTTATACGACCCGTCACCGCTGGAAATTCGCGTCGCCTCGCCGCCATTTGCCGGCATGATATAAAGCTGTGGCCGACCGGTGCGATCGCTGGAAAACACAATCTGCGACCCATCGGGCGAAAAGCTGGGGGTGGTGTCAATCGCCCCGTCCGAGGTCAGGCGGGTGCGTCGGCGTGTGTTCAGATCAATCAGGTAAATGTCGGTATTGCTACCCTCGATGATCGACAAAACCACCTTAGTGCCATCAGGCGAAAAGCGCGGCGCGGTGGCCATATTCAGCACATCCTCAATCAGGGCCGATTGCCGCCCAGTTTCCAGATTCATCAAATACACCTGCGGCAGGCCGCTGGCATAGCTGGTATAAATCACATCGCGGGTATTGGGCGAAAAGCGCGGCGCCAGAACAATGCTGCTATCATCGGTCAAATACCGCAGGTTGGCACCGTCATAATCCATCAACGCCAGCCGCTTGCG
>JAKITE010000101.1 GCA_021648225.1 Paracoccaceae bacterium | reverse complement strand
CTGCCCTGACGAAGTAAAAGCCACCGCGCCTTTGCTGCCCAGCGTCAAAACCAGCAGCGCAGCACTGGAAGCCTCAAACATCTGTTTCGCGGCCTCAAGCAGAGGCATGTCCGGGGAAATCCACGCGATATCCTCGTCGCTTAGCTTAACCAGATCAGCCTCAACCAGCATCCGGTTTAGCCGCGCTAAATACCCATCTCGATCAAGAATAAAATCGGGCCGGATATTCGGGTCAATAACGCTAAAAACACCCCGTTGATGCGCCCCGATCCATGCGATTTCCCAAGCGTCTGCGTCTGCGCCATCGGTGATTGCCAATGATCCGATATAAAACCCGGATAATTTGTCCGGCAGGGATGCCGATAGCGAACCCAGCGTTACATCCCGCTCCGCAGTGCCTTGCCGATAAAACCCGTATTCAGCTTGGCCCGCCTTAAGCGAAACCACCGCCAGCGCGCTTGGCAATTTTGAGCGTGCCGCCAGCAAGGTCAGGTGGTTTTCCGGCAAGCCGGCCACCAGTAAATCCCCCAAGCTATCGCTGGAAACCGGCGTTAGATATCCGGTATCAACCTGTTGCAAAGCCAGCGCCTTGGCAACATTATAGGGCGACCCGCCAGGAACCGCGCGATAACAGGGCAATCCGTCGCCGCTATTTTCCTGAATGAAATCAATCAGGTTTTCGCCACCAACTACAAACATTCAAACAGCCCCGAATTTTGCGCGCAGGGCTTGCAGCCCGTTAACCAGAATATTGACATCCATACCCACCGCCACAAAAACAGCACCCTTATCCAGATAAATCTGCGCCTGTGCCGGATCAATTGTTAAAATTCCCGCCGCACAGCCCTGCGCCTGAATACGCGCCAATGCGTCGTAAATTACCGCCAAAACCTCGGGGGTTTCGGTTTGGCCTGCAAAGCCCATATCGGTGGATAGGTCAGCAGGGCCGATAAACACCCCGTCAACCCCTTCCACGGCGGCGATTTCATCAAGCTGCGCCAGCCCCGCACGGCTTTCGACTTGCACAATCAGGCATATCTGCGCATCTGCGGTGGTAATATAATCGGCCACCCTGCCAAAATCGGTAGCCCTTGCGCCAATCGCACCCACCCCGCGCCGGCCATGGGGCGGATAACGCACGGCGCGCACCAAATCCCGCGCCTGATCAGCGGTTTCCACCATCGGCACCAGAATGTTTTGCGCGCCCAGATCCAGCACCTGTTTGATCAGATATTCCTTGCCAATCGGCACCCGCACCACAGGGCTAACCGGTTTGGCAGCCATGGCCTGAAGCGCGCGCAAGGTGCTGCGCAGATCATTTGGCGAATGCTCGCCATCAATCACCAACCAGTCATACCCCGCCCCTGCGGTGATTTCAGCCGCATAGCTATCCGCCATACACATCCATAACCCGATTTGCGGTTGACCGGATTTCAAACCGGCTTTGAACGGATTAATCGGTGCAGGCATGGCAATTCCCCAAAATTGAATTATGTAAAAGGACTGCCTGATCAATACGCCGCTTTTGCTGGTTTGCAAATAAAAACAGCCCTGCAAACAATATTTGCAAGGCTGTCAAAAGCTGAATTATGCTGGTATTTACCCTAACGAGGCCGCTGCCGCCTTGATTTTCACCGCCGCTTCACCACCCACGCGGCGCAGGGTTTCGTTTTCGCCCAGATCACCAAAGGTCATCATCGCCAGCGGGTCAATGAACCGCACAAGGCATTCATTATTATCCGATTGTTCGACCGTGACATTACAAGGCAGCATCAAGCCAATATCGGCCCGCGCGCCCAGTGCCTGATGGGCCAAAACCGGATTACAGGCGCCCAGAATGGTGTATGGGCGGAAATCCACGTCGATCTTGGTTTTCAACACATCATGCACGTCGATGCGGGTTAAAATTCCGAAACCCTCAGCCTTGAGCGCCTCGGTCACGCGGTCGATCACGGTGGTTAAATCGCCGGATTGGGTTACTTCGATTGCAAAACCTGACATTGTCTTCTCCTGATGTTTGTTTCTTGGAACCTAACCCTTAACCCGCAGGGTTCAAGGGGTGCGCGGATTAGTCCGGTGCCAGCAAATATCCGGCCCCGCGCACGGTTTGCAGGTATCGCGGTTGTTTGGGGTCAGCCTCGATTTTGCGGCGCAACCGGGTGATTTGCACATCTATGGCCCGTTCATTGGCACTGCTATCGCCTTGGCCCAATTCTTCGACCAGTCGCTGGCGCGATACGGCCACATTCGGCGTGGCGGCAAATACCCGCATCAGGGCATTTTCGGTTGAGGTCAAGCGCACAGCTTCCTCACCATGCCACAGCTCGGAACGGGTAATGTCATAGCGAAACTTGCCCATTTGCAAGGTGCGCGGCGGCACCGGTTTTGATATGTCTTTGGGCACCCGGCGCAAAATGGCGTTGACGCGCAACAGCAATTCCTGGGGTTCGAACGGTTTTGGCAGATAATCATCAGCACCGGCTTCAAAACCTTTGATGCGGTCCTCGGCCTCGCCCCGTGCGGTCAGCAGCATGATCGGCGTGCTTAGCGACAGGCGCAAATCGCGCGTCAGGGAAAACCCGTCTTCGCCCGGCATCATCACATCAATGATCAACAGATCAAATTCCAGCCCCGCCAGCAAACGCCTTGCATGGGCCGCATCGCGGGCCTTGGATACCAGATAGCCGTTTTTAACCATAAAACGCGCCAGCAGATCGCGGATGCGTTCATCATCGTCAATGATCAGAATATGGGCGCCGTCGGCGTCAATGCTCATCTTCGCTGCCTCGCAACAAGCTTCGCATCCGGTTGGCCAGTTCGGGTTCGATCATGGCTTCCAGCACGGTGCGAAATCCTTGCACCGCCTCGGGGCCAGCGGAGGAATAGGCGCGGCGCATGCGTTTTCGCTGCACGTCGGATAATTCCTTTTCCAGGGCGATGCCGGTTTCGGTCAGGAATAAATTACGCTGGCGGCGGTCGGTTTTACCGATACGGCTGTCGATCAATCCGTCATTAACCAATTGCCGCAACACCCGGTTTAGCGATTGTTTGGTAACGCCCAGAATATCCAGCAATTCATTAACCGTCAGCCCCGGTTTACGATTTACAAAATGCACAACGCGGTGGTGCGCGCGGCCATAATCATAATTTTCAAGAATTTTATCCGGGTGGGTGGTGAAATCCCGATAGGCAAAAAACAGCATTTCAATGCCGCTTCGGATCTGGTCATCGGTCAGGAATAATAACTGTTCTGAACGCGGCGTGCTTCGGGTCAGGGGGCTGTTATGCATCTGAATCAGTTTCCTTTTCCTGCGTGATCACAGTTTATGTCAGCCTTATTGACTTTCCAAGGGGGTAATGCTAGCAAAATAGCCGATAAGCGTAATTAACTGTCGTTTTTGATGTTAATTGCGCAACTTTTGCAAAGCGAATGAGGATAATGCAATGGCAAACGGATATGATGACCGCGACGGGCTGATCTGGCTGGACGGAGAAATGGTGCAATGGCGCGATGCAAATGTGCATATTTTGACCCATGCCATGCATTACGCATCTTCGGTTTTTGAGGGCGAGCGCTGTTATAACGGCAAGATTTTCAAATCCGAGCTGCATTCCGAACGCCTGCTGAAATCCGGTGAATATATCGATATGCCGATTCCCTATTCGGTGGCAGAAATCGAGGCGGCCAAATACGCAGCCCTGAAGGCCAACAACCTGACAGACGCCTATGTGCGGGTGCTGGCATGGCGTGGTGCGGGCACTGATATGGGGGTTGCAGCAGCGAATAACCCTGTGCGTATGGCGGTGGCTGTGTGGGAATGGGGCAATTATTATGGCGATGCTAAATTTAAGGGTGCCAAGCTGGATATTTCAAAATGGCGCCGCCCTGATCCGCTGACCATTCCTTGTTTTGCCAAGGCATCCGGCCTGTATATGATCTGCACCATGTCCAAACACGCAGCCGAGGCCAAGGGCTGTTCCGACGCATTAATGTATGATTATCGCGGTTTTGTGGCCGAAGCGACCGGCGCGAATATTTTCTTTGTTAAGGATGGCGTGGTGCATACCCCGCTGCCCGATGCGTTTTTGAACGGCATTACGCGCCAAACCGTGATTGGCATGTTGAAAGAAAAAGGTATCGAGGTGGTTGAACGCCACATCATGGCCGATGAACTGGTAAGTTTTGAACAATGCTGGCTGACCGGCACCGCCGCCGAGGTAACCCCCGTGGGGCAGATTGGCGATTATATGTTCGAGGTCGGGGAGCTGGCGCGGGAAATCTCGGAAGATTACGAAAAACTGGTTCGGATGTAGCGGAAAATTTGCCAAAGGGGGCATCGACCCCCCTTTGGCAAACACCCCTTTCGGGGTGGCATCAGGCAACAGGCGGCAGGAAATATGCGAAAAATTATCATTGATACGGACCCCGGGCAGGATGATGCGGTGGCAATTTTGCTGGCCTTGGCCTCGTCTGAAATTGAGGTGTTGGGCATAACGGCAGTAGCCGGAAACGTGCCGCTGGCATTAACCCAGAAAAACGCGCGTATCATTTGCGAGCTGGCAGGGCGGCCTGACATAAAAGTTTTTGCGGGGGCCAAGCGGCCCATGCTGCGCGAGCTGGTCACAGCCGAACATGTGCATGGCAAAACCGGTTTGAACGGGCCGGAATGGCCCGAACCGGAAATGCCGTTGCAAGACACCCATGCGGTTCCGTTTATCATTGAAACGCTGCGCGAACAGGATGCCGGAACGGTGACGCTTTGCGTGCTGGGCCCACTAACAAATATCGCGCTGGCACTGGTGCAAGCCCCTGATATTGCGCCGCGAATTCAGGAAATCATCCTGATGGGCGGTGGATTTTTCGAGGGCGGAAATATTACACCAACCGCAGAATTCAACATTTACGTTGATCCACATGCCGCCAAAGTGGTGTTTGGCGCGGGCATTCCGCTGGTAATCATGCCACTGGATGTGACCCATCAGGCATTAACCACAGCCAGACGCATCGAGGCATTTCGCGCGCTTGGCAACAGGTCCGGCATTGCCACCGCTGAAATGATGGATTTTTTCGAGCGTTTTGACGAGGAAAAATACGGCACCGATGGAGGGCCTTTGCATGACCCGAATGTAATCGCATATCTGCTGGAACCCGATATTTACAAGGGCCGCAAGGTAAATGTTGAAATTGAAACCGCATCGGAACTGACCATGGGCATGACCGTGGTGGATTGGTGGGGCGTGACGGATCGCGCGCCCAATGCGTTATGGATCAAAGACCTTGACGATGACCGGTTTTTTGATCTGTTGATCAGGCGTTTCAAAAGCCTCCCTTGATCTTTGGGCAATAAACACATATCTGCGCCACTTCTTGAGATGGTCGCAGAATCATGTTAGTTTTGACCATTCCCCGCGTCAGGGTGTTGACGCATCATTGATTTGGAGGTTTTCGTGGTTTCGGAAACTGTTGAAATGGCTGAAAACAGCCTGAACGTAGATATGGACAGCGACGCGCTGTTGGCATTGGTTTTGGCCTCGCTGCAAGTGGACGCGGCAGAGGATATCGTTGATATTCCGCTGGCCGGAAAATCCGAAATGGCGGACCATATGGTGGTGGCCTCGGGGCGCTCCAGCCGCCATGTCGGGGCTTTGGCCGAAAAGCTGGCAGATCGCATTAAAAAGGCCACCGGCCGTTTGACCCGATCCGAGGGTAAAACACTGGGCGACTGGGTATTGCTGGATTGCGGTGATGTGGTTGTGCATTTGTTTCGGCCCGAGGTTCGCGAATATTACGACCTTGAAAAGCTCTGGTCTGCATTGCCTGAAAAAGCCGATAAATGAAGGTCAGCCTGATTGTGGTCGGGCGGATGCGAAACGGCCCAGAACGGCAATTGCTGGAGGATTACCTGACCCGGTTTGAACGCACGGGGCGGGGGCTTGGCTTTGGCGCAGTGACGGTGATCGAGGTCGAGGACAAGAAAAACACAGGCATAAAAGGCGAGGCGGTTTTGCTGCGCAATGCCATCCCCAAAGATGCGGTATTGGTCTTGCTGGATGAACGCGGCAAATTGATGACTTCGCCGGAGTTTTCGCACAAATTGGCAGATTGGCGCGATCAGGGGCGCGGGCATCTGGCTTTTGTGATTGGCGGCGCCGATGGAATTGCGCCGGATTTGCGGGCCGAGGCGGATATGCTGCTGTCTTTTGGCAAAATGGTCTGGCCGCATATGCTGGCGCGGGTGATGCTGTCGGAACAGCTTTATCGCGCGGTTTCGATTTTGGCGGGTGCGCCGTATCATCGCGTATAACCCATAGGCAAACCAACATGTAGACCAGCCATAACCACCTTTGCAAAAGTTGGACCTGTCGCGGAATTGCGCCGCTCCCTTAGCCGCGTATTATGCGCAAAAGAAGAATGACAGCGGAAAAGAACCATACTGCCGGATTCAGGCAGGAGGCGGTGCGCGTTGCACTGACCAGTGGATTAACACGCAAGAACGCCGTGGGCCGGCCTTTAACATATCACGGCTTTTACAATCCCCGCTGCAGGCACTCGGCATTAGGCTGGAAAATCCCCTTGGCATTCAAAAGGTTTGCCGCTTAAATGATCACCTGAAGCGGAACAAAACCGTGACAGGTCTAGATTTATATTAATAGATACATGTTACTGCAAGAAAACTTGGTCCAAAAAAGCCCGAAAGAGAGCCGGTCTGCTATGCCCCCCCCAGTCAATGATTCTGCCAACCGGATAGTTCAGGTGCTTGCGGACACCATAGGTAGCCGTGCGTCTCTAAACTTTCACACCCATATCAGCATGGAAAACGGCCTGATTTTTTTCTCTAACCCTTATGCAAGCGCCGCAATAACCAAAGCAAGCCTGAACATGGCAGTTGCCTCGCTGGGTGAACAGCCTTTAACCTATGAAAATATCGGGCAAATCGGCTCGCGACGAATTAACCCGCTGCTTTCCCCAAGGGAGGTCGGGGAAAGCAGTTTTGATGCTATTCTCGAGGATCCGGACTATATCAAATTTGCCTTTGTTCGAAACCCGGTTTCCCGATGCCTCGCAGGATATTCTGCCTCGTTGACCAAAAAAACAAGCCATTCCGACCCGCGAAAAAAACTGTTCGCCTTGATTGATCTGGATCTTGGAACCAACCTCTCGTTTGAAGATTTTGTTGAATTGCTGGCATTGGAAAGCGAGGTTAGAAATTTAATATCGCTATGGATGCCTCAGCGGTCCCAAATTGCATTTGATATTGTTGAATATGATTTCATTGGCCGCCATGAGCACTGGAACACAGATTTTGCACGCATTTCCACCGAAATATTCGGTAATTCCATTCCGGTTTTCGACCCGCGACAACATTTCAACAGAGACCCTGATTTTACCGGTATCAGCAATAATGTATCTGATAAAATAAAATGTCAGCTTGAATATATCTATGAAAGCGATTTTGAAATGCTAAAAGAAATAGATGAAAATTTTCACAACTAAAGCGCTTCGGGTTCCGGTTCGGTTGATAAAAACCTAACGAAGTTTGCATTGCCCATGCCGGCCTCCCTGCCTCATTTCCAGGAAAAAAGGTGTCTACAAATCCAGAGGCTACTCACTCAGTCAGATATACGGGTTATAAAACACCTGAACGCTGGATTTGATCGGGACTTTTGTGATGAAATAGATTGGATGAGTTGTTTTTTCCATAAACTGAAAATCTACATGCAGCTTCGCTTGCAATCTGTAGTGCAACACGGCAAAATCACCGTGTATTTCAGGCTGGCTTATTTAGGACACATGGCCTGTGTGGAAACTTGAATGCAATGGCGAAAGGAATGCCAAATGAGTGCCGAAAATGAAACCAAGACAGGTAACGGAACCAAGATGTTCGCTGCAATTGTGATTGCAGCGGTGGTTGCCTTTGGCGGGTATAAATATGTCGATACCCAAAACACAAAAGCCGAAGCCGAAGCTGCCGTAGCTGCCGCCGAAGCAAGCGCTGCCGAAGCCGAAGCCGAAGTTGCTGCTGCCGCTGAAGCAAGCACTGCCGAAGCCGCTGCCGAACAGGCCGCTGCCGAGGCTGCCGCCGCTGTCGAAGCCGAAGTAGCTGCCGCTGAAGCAAACGCTGCCGAAGCCGCTGCCGCTGCCGAACAGGCCGCTGCCGAGGCTGCCGCCGCTGCCGAAGCCGAAGCTGCTGCCGCTGAAGCAAGCGCTGCCGAAGTCGCTGCCGCTGCCGAACAGGCCGCTGCCGAGGCTGCCGAAGCCGAAGTAGCTGCTGCCGAAGCCGCTGCCGCTGCCGAGGCTGCCGCCGCTGCCGAAGCCGAAGTAGCTGCTGCTGAAGCAAGCGCTGCCGAAGCCGCTGCCGAAGCTGCTGCTGAAGAAGGAAGTGTAGCAATTGCATCCCTTGGTGATGCCGCCGCTGGCGAAGCCGACTTTGGCCGCTGCAAAGCCTGCCATGCGATTGTAAATGGCGAAGAAACCATTGTGCGCGGTGGCCGTTCAGGGCCAAACCTGTTTGGCATGATTGGCAGCCCAGCCGCCGCAGCTGAAGGTTTTCGTTATGGCAAAGACATGATCGCCGCTGGCGAAGCCGGTCTGGTTTGGGATGAGGCAAATTTTGCTGAATATATCACAGACCCAACCGCATTCCTGCGGACGTTCCTTGATGACAGTTCAGCACGGGCGAAAATGTCTTATAAGCACCGTAGCAATCCAGAAGATGTTACCGCTTATATCTCCAGCCTGTCGGCTGAATAAGCTTGATAAAATAAAATGAATTAGCCGCGCGGGCAACTGCGCGGCTTTTTTGTGACATAGTGCAGCTAAGGCAATGGGTTAGAGCCTATCTGAACTAAATATCCAGGACAGCCCCTATAAAAATTACACTTGCTTTTGACGGGTTCACCCAAATCGTAAACATGGCATTAACTCCGCCTTAACCCTTCTTTGACCATATATAGGTGATTTTAGTTAAATGGTGTTTATCCTGTGGGTCACGTCAAAACCATGTTTGCCATTGCCTTTATTCTGGGTGGATGCGCTTCTCCGTCGATCCAGTATCTGGGGGTGGAACCGCATCATGTGGCAGTTGGCGGCATGGATTTCAAAATTTACCAAATTGGTGAAAATCTTCAGGTGATACGGGTAAATGCGGGGCGACCTCCGGGACGGTCGGAGTTTCGAATTCTGGTTATGCGCGCCATCGAACAAGCCACCGGATGCGAGGTGGACCGGGATTCGCTGGAAGGCGATTTCAATCTGGTAAACGGGGTTGTTGAATGCTGAAGGCGCTTAAAGCTTGTCATTAAGGTTGTGGGAACCTTCACCATCAATGATGTTCCTGTGTTGAGCGATTTTGTTCACAAGGTATTGCTGTGCCACGCGGCGATATTCGCGGCTGCATAGCCAGATTGTCATGGATAAAATAAAAACGGACGCCCCGTTGCCGGTGGCGTCCGTCTAATTTTTGTTAAGGTTAAAACCTTATGGATTATGCACCACCGTTTCCAACAGGAGGAGTATCGTCAGCGCTTGTCAGTGCAAGAACCAGAACGCCCAGAATTACCAGCGGGATCAACCAAGCACCGGAACCGCCCATAGGAGCAGCTTCTTCAATCATGGTGACTTCTGGCGCGGTATAAACCAATGTGCCAGCGGATGCAGCGCCTGCTGCGAGTGTGCCCAATAGGGCCAGTGTAAGAGATTTCATTTTTTTCTTCCTTAGAATTTGCGCAATTAAGGTTAGCCATATGGCATAGCCCTTATAAACACAGCTTTTTGGCTAAAACCAGCACTTTTGCTTAAATCAGTGGTTTATTGCCGGTTTACGCGATACCTGTTGCTGAATTGCAATACAAAACGGTGTCACGGCTCTCGAATATGGCAAAAAATGAGCGGCAGCTATCCTTTTTACATCACTTTATGCGCTCGTAAATGACCGGCTTTCCAATCTTTATCGGTTGGTGCATCAGGGGGCTGCGACCTGCAAATATTCAGCCACAAGAACGCTTGGGCGGGATTGGACGCACCAAAATTCGCGGGATATTCTGGTTTTATAGCGCAAAAACCCCGAGCAATACCGCGATATTGACGGCAATTAGCGGTTTCGATTGGCCAATAAGCCGATTATACAGCCCCCATGACCCAAAACCCACCAAACCTGCGCCCCGACCTGGCCCGTGCCCAA
>JAKITE010000100.1 GCA_021648225.1 Paracoccaceae bacterium | reverse complement strand
GTGGTGAACCCGTCCGGAAACCCTGCCTCGGCCAGCAATTGCCGCGCCAGATCAGGGTCATAATTGCTTTGCGCTGTCAGGTCCAGATAGGCCGGATTATGCGGTGCAAAATGCGTGCCGATCGGGGTGCCATAGCCAAACATGGCCCCGTCAATAACGGCGTTGCGGTCAATGGCATGGGCCAAGGCCTTGCGCACCAGCGGGTTATCGAAGGGCGGCATTTTGTTGTTGGTGGACAAAATAGTCTCACCCTCGGTGGAGCCGACAATCACCGTAAAGCGCGGATCCGCATCAAATTGCGGCAGGTTTTCCGGTGCTGGAAAGGTTGGAAACGCATCCACCTCGCCGCCCATCACCGCATTAAACGCCGCTGTCGGATCAGAGATATATTTGATGGTCACGGTTTCCAGAATTGCCGGTGTGCCCCAATAATTTTCATTACGGGTCATGGTGATGCTGTCACCCTGCACCCAGTTGGTAAAGGTAAACGCGCCGGTGCCGTTGGGAGCGGTTTTTAACGCTTCAACATCGTCGCCCTCATTCAAGACCACCGCATCGCCCCATGCCATGTTAAACAGGAAATTGCCGGTGGGGGTGGTAAGCGTTACCACCACGGTGGTATCATCAGGGGCGCTTACATCCGCGATATTGGCAAACAGGGTTTTTTGGGCATTAACGCTATCTTCGGCGCGGGCACGGTTAAGCGACCAGACCACATCCGAGGCGGTCATATCCGACCCGTCATGGAATTTCACACCGCTTTGCAACGCAAATGTATAGGTCAGGCCATCCTCGGAAATATCCCAGCTTTGGGCAAGGGCGGGAATGACCGAACCATCCGGGGCAAATTCGGTCAGGCCTTCATAGATGTTGATATAAACCACGTTATCAATCGCGCCAGCGGCACCTGCGGTCGGGTCCAGATGTGGCGGTTCCAGCTGATCACCGATGGTAATACTGGTGCTTTGGGCCATGGCCATGCTGGCGCTCAGGGCCAGCGCGCTTGCGCCTAATAAGATATGTTTCATGGTTTTCTCCTAGTTTTGCGGGGAAGGCCCCATAAGCAGTTCTGCAAGGGCAAGGCCCATTACTTTGGCTGAATCCAGCATATCGCTGACCTCAATATATTCATCGGGCTGGTGTGCAAGGTCCAATATCCCCGGCCCATAGGCAATACAGTTCTTCATCCGCCCGATGCGGTCAATATGTTTCTGGTCATAAGTGCCGGGCGACACCACATATTGTGCCGGTTTTCCCAATACGGTCTCTATCGCCTTTGAAACCGTGGTTACCACCGGCGCATTTCGGTCGGTCATGGTTGGAATCACCCGATGGATTTCGCGCATATCATAGCCGAAATCCGGCCGTTCGGATTTGACCTTTTCCAGAACCGCACGGATTTCGGATTCTACATCCTCGATGTTTTCCTCCACCAGAAACCGCCGGTCAATGATCATTTTGGCCCTGTCAGGCACCACGGGGCTGGGCAATCCGGTGAAATCATCCGCCGGTTCTGCCTGCCCGCCATGCAGGGAATTGATATTCATGGTGGATTGTTTTGCGCCTTCGGGCACCACCGGCATTTCGGTGCGCTTTTGCGCCAGCGCCGGAAACAGACTGGTTTCCATTTCAGCCATGACCGCCCCCATATGGCGCACAGCGCAATCACCAAGAAAGGGCATAGAGCCATGGGCAATGCGGCCATAAGTTTCAATCTCGGCCCAGAAAACCCCGCGATGGCCCAGACATACACGGTCTTTGTTTAACGGTTCGGGGATGATCACATGCTGCACCCGTTCGGGGCTGAAATAACCTTGTTCAGCCAAATAGGCCACGCCGCCAAACCCGCCGGTTTCCTCGTCTGCGGTGCCGGAAATTTCAATCGCACCGTCAAAATCGGGCCAGACTTCAAGAAAGGCCTCCACCGCGATGATCGAGGTCGCCAAGCCGCCTTTCATATCGCACGCCCCGCGCCCGTAGATTTTTCCGTCTTTCAGCTCGCCACCAAACGGGTCAAACGTCCAGTCTTTGCCAATTTCGACCACATCTATATGGCTGTTGAAATGCACGCACTGGCCGGGGCGCGCGCCCTCACGCCGGGCAATAACATTCCAGCGGGGGTATTTTTCGCAATCTCCGGGGGTGTCAAAGGCACGAATCAGCTCGGTTTCAAAACCGGAACAGGCCAGCCTTTTGGACAGGTATTCGCATATATCACGGTAATTTTCACCGGGCGGATTAAGGGTAGGAATACGAATAAGGTCTTGGGTCAGGGCGATCAGCTCCGGCCTTTTTGCCATGACACGTTGTTGAAATTCTGTTGCTAAATCCATTTTAACCCCCTGCCCGGATGCTGGGGCAGAAGCAGACAAGAAGCAAGGTTTTTTGCAACCCGAACAACAAGAATTCTGTGCCGGAAAAACCACCATATCTGTTACGAGTCATAGGGGAAAATTGGAGCGGGCGATGAGATTCGAACTCACGACATCTTCGTTGGCAACGAAGTGCTCTACCACTGAGCTACGCCCGCTTCGTGGGCTGATATATAGAGAATAACCAAGGGGCTGCAAGCCCAAATTTGGGTAGGCGGGAATTATTTTTATATAGAGCAAAATTGGGCACAAGGCCGGTCGGGACCCAGGCTTGTTATTGCTGAAAATCAGCGTTGGGTATCCACCATTTCCACAATTCCGGCCCTTTATCTGCCCGGCAGGAAATATTCAGCAATCATTGGTAAATTCATGCTTTATTGCTTTGATTCGAAAAACACCCTATGAGTGCAGATAAATGAAAAAGACAACCAGTTATAAGTGCGACGAAAAAGTGCCGAGTCTGTATCAATTTCAGGAAATAACGCAAAAGATACTGCGCTTGTCCGGATCAGAAGCAAACCCCAAAGCATTTCTTTTGGAAGCTTTGCGGCTAATTCTATCTGCCAACTGGCTGGGCACCTTCCAAAAGGGCGGGATTTTCATAAAATCCGAAAATGCCGATATTCTGGAACTGGTTGCCTCTGTCAACCTGGGGCCAGAGATTGAGAGCATTTGTGCACAAGTCTGTTTCGGGCATTGCCTGTGTGGCCTTGCTGCCCAAAGCAAAACGCTGCATTTTGCACCCTGCCGAGATAAAAAATATGACCCGCGCCTGAAAGACATCCCCCCGCGTGGCCAGTATACGGTGCCGATCATGGGTGAAAAGCAGGGGGTGCTTGGGGTTTTGGTGGTTTACCTGCCCTTTGGCCATCAGGAAAACAAAATTGAAACATCGTTTTTGGCTATGATATCGGACCTGATCGGTTCCATGGTCGAATTTAGAAAAAGCCAGGATGAGCTCCGGTTGCTCAAATCGAGCATCTCTAGCCACATGATCATTTCAAGGTCCGACCGCGAGGGGAATATTGTTGATGTAAATGAAAAGTTTTGCAAGGTTTCAGGATATTCCAAACAGGAGCTTATTGGAAAAAACCACCGAATCCTTAATTCAGAATACCATAAGCCCGAGGCTTTTACCGCGATGTATAAAACGCTGGCCAAGCGCGGTATTTGGTCTGGCACCTTGCGAAACAAGGCCAAAGACGGCACTTTTTACTGGGTGGAAACCACAATTATCACAATTAACAACCTGTTGGGAAAACCGGACGGGCATTTCTCCGTGCGCAAGGATATTACCAGATTACATACCCAGCAACTGGAACTGGCCAACAAGAATCGCGAACTGGAACTGGCGATGGAAAACATGTCGCACGGCTTGTGTTATTTTGATGCGGATGATTGCCTGATCAGCTGCAACAGCAAATATGCGCAAATCTATAACTTGCCGGAAACCCTCACGGCTCCGGGCACCCCTTATACGGATATTCTAAAATACTGGAGGCAAAACAACCGTGATTTCACCAGCAACCATGATAAATATTTTGCCAATAAAAAACTGGGCAAAACTGCCCCCCGTTGCTGGAAAATTATCGATAAAATACATGATAACCAGTATATAGAGGTCGCTTTCCAGCGGCTAAACGATGGCTGCTGGCTATCAACCCACTCCGATGTGACCGAAAAGGTATTGCGGGAAAGCGAGTTGATTGTCGCAAAAAACGAAGCCCTGGCGGGGGTCCAGGAGAAAAGCGAGTTTCTCTCTATTATCAGCCACGAATTACGAACACCGCTTAATGGGGTGCTTGGGGTTACCTCATTGCTAAATATATCCGATCTGAGTGAAAACCAACAGCATCTGGTCGGGGTCATTCGTGAATCCGGAGAATCGCTGCTGGCCACAATCAACAGCATCTTTGATTACAAAAAAATGGACGCTGGCAAGGTCGAACTCTGCATTGAGCCATTTGACCTTAAAAAGACACTTAACAGTGTTCTTGCCCGCCATGCACCCAAAGCAGCCGAAAAAGGGATCGGGATAGGCCTTGATTTCAGCCCTGCCCGGCCACAAAGGTATTTTGGCGATGAAAAACTAATCAAAGTCGTGATAACAAACCTTGTTGAAAACGCGGTTAAATTCACTGAAAAAGGGCGGGTTGAAATAACAGTTTCCGGGGCAGGGCCAGATGATTTGACAGCAGACGGGCTGACCACCGTGGAAATCGCGGTCAAAGACACCGGAATTGGCATTGAGGCAGATCATATGAACCTGATTTTCAAGGCATTCAATCAGGAAAACACTTCAAATACCCGGAAAAAGGGCGGCACCGGATTGGGCCTTTCGATCGCCAAAAAAATCACGGAACTGCTGGACGCAAGCCTTGAGGTGGTCTCTATCCCCGGCGAGGGAACCGTTTTCAAGTTTGGTCTTAGGCTTGCCTGTTGCGATACATAACCAGCCAACAGGTCCGGACGGCATGCCATTTTCGACGCAGCAATTAATGCTCGGCCAAGTATTCCTCCATCAATTCGGCTTCGACATGGATCAATGCTTCCCTGTCCCGCAATTGAATTATGACAGTTCCAACCGCAAATCCTTGGCATCCACCTGTGATTCAAGCGTCACATGCACAGCCTTAACCACCCCGCCAAGAATTATCGAAAAACCCGGGCCTCGCCGGCGGGAGGATTACGACTACGGTCTTTGTCAAAAAGCACCGGATATCTGTGAACCAGCGGCCGAATATGATCTTTGCCAAATCGTGGATACGGCGTAAAAACGGTAAGCGAGGCCTCCCGCCCTTCGGTTGGGCATGGCCTCGCTACGCTCGGTTTCGGGCCTGTCTGCCCCTCGCGACCTGTCGTCGCTCCCCCGAGGATATTTTTATGAAATAGAAGTTGGGTCTAGGGTCCTGACCCTAGCTATGACAGTCCAACACGGTCAACATAGAAGGCAATTGCTATTTTTATTGCCTTCGCACCGGTATTCCGGCTTATTTCATACTTGGCCCAAAAAGAAGGTCTGCGATCTGGCTTGTGGTTTCTACCCAGCTAAAATCACCCTTATTCAACACTCTGATAGATTTTCGTTCTGCTTTAATTCCCTCGGCATTGCCCTTGGTATGTTTACCAACCCGATTGCCCAGATCAGGCAAAGCTTGCGCCAGCAGGCCGCCAAACCAGCCAAATGGTCCAAGAGCAAGCGTATCAGCATCGAACCGCATCCAAACGACACATCCCGAGGGTTGCTTTGCCAACGCGGTGTTGATGCCCTGACGAGATGTTTTGGCTGTGAGGGCGCTCGACTTTAGTTGCACATGGCGTATGGCGCCGCCCGCTGATAACACAATATCATAACCCGCCGCATCGGTGATCGGGTGTAAAACGTCAAAATCCCGCACACCCCGCAGCCATAGTTCACGCATAATGCCACCAACAAAAAGGTGCTCCAGCATTCCCTCCCGCAGGCTTGAATGAAGGGAATGGTCTGTGTGTTCAGGTGGTTGCGTCATTCAAGCTCCAACAGCAAATCCTTGGCGTCAATTTGCGCGCCAGCGGTTACATGCACAGCCTTAACCACCCCGTCACGATCCGCATGAATACCGGTTTCCATTTTCATGGCCTCGATGGTTAGCAGCAAATCGCCCTCGAACACCTCCTGCCCTGCGGTCACTGCCACTGTGGCAATCAGGCCGGGCATCGGCGCGCCGATATGGTTTGGGTTTCCGGCCTCGGCTTTTTGGCGTTTGGCGGTTGTGGCGGCGGCTTTGCGGTTGGGCACGCGAATATTGCGCGGCTGGCCGTTTAGCTCAAAAAACACCTTGGCATTACCGTCATCATTGGTTTCGCCAATGGCTTGCAGGCGGATCTCCAGCGTTTTGCCGGGGTCGATTTCAACGCTGATTTCATCGCCGGGCTGCATGCCATAGAAAAACGTGTGGGTCGGCAAGGTGCGCACGGGGCCATAAATACGGTGACGGCCCATGTAATCGAGGAACACTTTGGGATACATCAGGTAACCGCACAGATCCTCGTCATCTATCTGAAACCCCTCAAGCTGGCTGGAAACATCCGTGCGGATGGCCTCAAGATCAGCCGGTGGCATTGACAGGCCGGGGCGTGCGGTATTGGCGGCCTCGCCTTTTAGCACCTTGTTAACAAAAGCCGGTGGAAAGCCCCCCGGAGGTTGGCCCAGATTGCCGCGCATCATATCAATAACTGAATCGGGAAAGGATACATCCACATCGGGGTCTTCGACCTCGGCCCGCGTTATGCCCTGTGAAACCATCATCAGGGTCATATCGCCAACCACTTTGCTGGAGGGTGTGACTTTGACAATATCGCCAAACATCCGGTTTACATCTGCATAGGTTTGCGCGACCTCGTGCCAGCGTTCTTCCAGCCCCATGCTGCGCGCCTGTGCTTTCAGGTTGGTGAATTGCCCGCCGGGCATTTCGTGCAGATACACCTCGGATGCGGGGGCTTTGGTGCCCGATTCAAAGGCGGCGTATTGGCCGCGCACGGCCTCCCAATAATCCGAGATTTGGCGGATGGCTTTGATATCAAGGCCGGTATCGCGCCCAGTATGGTTCAGGGCCTCGACAATAGACCCCAGACAAGGCTGCGAAGTGCCGCCAGAAAACGCATCCATTGCCAGATCCACCGCATCAACGCCAGCTTCGGCCGCTGCCAGAATAGTACCAGCCGCAATGCCGCTGGTATCGTGCGTGTGAAAATGGATCGGCAGGCCGACCTCTTCCTTAAGCGCCTTAACCAACACCCGCGCAGCGGCAGGTTTCAACAGCCCCGCCATGTCTTTGAGGCCCAAAATATGCGCCCCCGCATCCCGCAAGTCTTTGCCCATATCCACGTAATATTTCAGGTCGTATTTGGCACGGTTCGGGTCCAAAATATCTCCGGTATAACAAATCGCCCCCTCACAGATCTTGCCTGACTCGTTCACCGCATCCATGGCCACCCGCATGTTTTCCACCCAGTTGAGGCTGTCAAACACCCGAAACACATCCACGCCGGTTTCAGCGGCTTGGGCAACAAATTTCTGCACGACATTATCGGGATAATTGGTATAGCCAACCCCGTTGCTGGCGCGCAGCAACATCTGAGTCATCAGGTTGGGCATGCGCACGCGCAAATCGCGCAACCGCTGCCACGGGCATTCCTGCAAAAACCGGTATGCCACATCAAACGTGGCGCCGCCCCAGCATTCCATGGAAAACAGTTGCGGCAGATTGCGCGAATAGCTTTCAGCCACATTCACCATATCAATGGACCGCATTCGGGTCGCCAGCAAGCTTTGATGGGCATCGCGCATAGTAGTATCGGTAATCAACAGCTGTTTCTGCTCCAGCATCCAGTCGGCCACGCCCTGCGCGCCTTTTTCCTGCAACAGGTTCCGCGTGCCGTAGGGTGCGTGGTCCCCACGCACCGCTGGCGCAATCGCCACACGCGCCTGCGCCGCAGGCTCCGCCCTGCCCGCAGTTTCCGGATGTCCGTTAACGGTAATATCGGCAATATAGGTCAGAATTTTGGTCGCCCGATCACGGCGTTTCTTAAAATTGAACAGCTCGGGCGTGTTGTCGATAAACGTAGTCGTATAGGTATCATTCAGGAATTTCGGGTGTTTCAGCAGATTTTCCACAAAGGCAATATTGGTCGATACGCCCCTGATCCGGAATTCCCGCAAGGCACGGTCCATCCGCGCAATTGCAGCTTCGGGAGTATTCGCCCAAGCGGTAACCTTTTCCAACAAGCTGTCATAATAACGCGTGATCACCGCACCGGAATAGGCCGTGCCGCCATCAAGACGAATGCCCATACCCGTGGCGGCGCGGTAAGCTGTAATACGGCCATAATCTGGGATAAAATTGTTTTGCGGGTCTTCGGTTGTGACCCGACATTGCAAGGCGTGACCGTTCAAAACCACATCAGCCTGACTGGCTTTGCCGGTGGCCTCGGCAATTGTGGCACCCTGCGCCAGCATGATTTGTGCGCGCACGATGTCAATGCCGGTGACTTCCTCGGTAACTGTATGTTCAACCTGAACGCGAGGATTTACCTCGATGAAAAAGAATTCCTCGGTGTCTATATCCATCAGAAATTCAACAGTGCCCGCGCATTCATAGCCCACATGGGCACAAATTTTACGGCCCAAAGCACAAAGATTTTCGCGCTGTTCCTGCGACAAATAAGGCGCAGGCGCCCGCTCCACCACTTTTTGATTGCGCCGCTGCACAGAACAATCCCGTTCCCAAAGGTGATAAATCTCGCCATGGCTATCGCCCAGAATTTGCACCTCGACATGACGGGCACGCTGCACCAAGCGCTCCAGAAACCCCTCACCGTTGCCAAATGCCGCCTCGGCCTCGCGGCGGCCTTCCAGCACCATGTCTTCCAGTTCCGCCGAAGACATGATCCGGCGCATGCCACGCCCGCCGCCACCCCATGACGCCTTAAGCATGAACGGATAACCGACCTCAGCCGCCATGCGCCGCACCTCATCCATGTCATCGGGCAAAACCGCCGTGGCAGGCACCACCGGCACCCCTGCATCCACCGCAACTTGCCGTGCTGAAGCTTTGTCGCCCAGCATCCGCATGGTGGCGGCTTTTGGCCCGATAAACGTAATGCCGTTAGCATCACAAGCATCAACAAAATCTGGGTTTTCCGATAGCAACCCATAACCCGGATGAATGGCATCCGCCCCGCATTCAAGCGCCACGCGAATAATTTCGTCAATGCTCAAATAGGCCTCCACCGGCCCCATGCCTTTGCCGATACGATAGGCCTCGTCGGATTTGAACCGGTGCAGGCCCAGCTTGTCTTCCTCGGCATAGATCGCGACGGTGCGTTTGCCCATTTCATTGGCGGCCCGCATGATACGAATGGCAATTTCGCCACGATTGGCGATCAGGATTTTGGAAAAGTTTTTCATGGTCGAACCTCGCAAAGAACAGGGGTTGCCAAATGTTTAGCCTTGGCCAACCTATATTGCAATGCAGCATAAAAGCGCAGCTAAAAACAACATCAAATTTAGCGGTCGGCCAAGATGCCCGCCGCGCAAATCCTCCAATGGTTAATGTTTGGAACATTTGCAGAACAACCCTTTGACATTGCCGATATATGTGGTAACCGAAACCCATGAACAATCACGATCTGGACGAAGCCAGCGCTTTTGAAGCCGCCCCCCTTTCCGCGCAAGCCATGGCCGCGCGCCCGACGCCTTATCTTGATGGCCTGAACCCCGCGCAGCGCGAGGCGGTAAATACACTGGACGGGCCGGTTTTGATGCTGGCAGGGGCCGGCACCGGCAAAACCAAAGCCCTGACCGCCCGCATTGCACATTTGCTTAACACCGGCAGTGCGCGACCAAACGAAATTTTGGCGGTGACCTTTACCAACAAAGCCGCGCGGGAAATGAAAGACCGGGTTGGCCAGAATATCGGCCAAATGGTCGAGGGCGTGCCGTGGATGGGCACTTTTCACTCGATCTGCGTCAAATTACTGCGCCGCCATGCGGAACTTGTCGGGCTGAAATCAAATTTCACCATTCTGGACAAAGATGACCAATTGCGCTTGCTCAAACAACTGGTTCGCGCTGCGAATATCGACGAAAAACGCTGGCCGGCGCGCATGCTGGCGGGGCAGATTGACCAATGGAAAAATCGGGGCTGGACCCCGTCCAATGTTCCCACCAGCGAGGCCTCCGCATATAACAACAAAGGCACTGAATTATACGAGGCCTATCAGGCCCGCCTAACCACCCTGAACGCGGTCGATTTTGGCGATCTTTTGCTGCATATGGTGCAGATATTCCAGAACCACCCCGATGTACTGGCCCAATATCAACGCTGGTTCAAATATATCCTGGT
>JAKITE010000099.1 GCA_021648225.1 Paracoccaceae bacterium | reverse complement strand
GACTGTTTGAAATCAGGGAAATGACCGGGAAACGGACGCGAAAGCGGTCCGAAACCGGCTGGTGACATGCATTCGAGCAGCGGTCGACAATCTGCCCGCCGCAAATACCCCGTTGATCAGACTTTCCCTAAATTGGGTGGTGTTTGGGGTGCCTATCTAAAAAGCATCTCAAACGCTGCTCATTATTCAAAGAAATGGTCATATGGAATTTTTTATATTTATCGCGGTCGTGGCGGTCTCGGTCGCATTTGTATTTTGGCCAAAACCAAAAGCTCTTGAACCCAAATTCCGACCAGCCCGCAATAGGCGCTCTTTTTCTGACCGCACGCCCAGAGATGGGCCACTGCCGCCAATTCCAGATAGCTTAACGCTAACTGGGCGCGCCTATGTCATTGATGGTGACACCATAAAGATCGGCAAAACAAAAATCCGTCTTGCCGGAATTGACGCACCCGAAATCGATATGCCGTGGGGGTGAAAATCAAAATGGGCGTTGTTTGCCATCTGTAAAGGTCAAGTCATCACCGCTAAGCTTGACGGGGAAAGGTCATATGACCGCTTGGTTGGCACATGCTATTTACCAGATGGCCGAGATATTGGTGCTGAAATTATCAAAGAGGGTTTAGCGTTAGACTTACCGCATTTTTCTGGTGGAAAGTATCGGCAATTCGAGCCACAAGGCGCTAGGCAAAAACTGGGCAATGGCCGGTTTGGGCACTCATCAATTCGACGCTAAATTGATAAAGTTGACCAAGACCGACGACCTAATTTTTCACCCCTTCTTAGCCACAGCCTTTTTCGCGGCCACCTTCGCCGGAGCCGCCGCAACCTGAATCTGCGTCACTGTCGGATACGGAATATCAATGCCTGCTTTGTCAAACTGCTCCTTGATCTCGCGGATCATCGCGTGGCGCATGGCCCAATAATCATCTTTCAACGCCCAGACCCGCATTGAAAAATCAACCGAGCTGTCGCCCAGATTAACCACTTTTACAAACGGCTCCGGGTCACTCATGGCGCGCTCATCGGCTGCGATAATTTTCAGCAAAACCGCCTCGGCTTTTTTCAGATCAGCGTCATATGACACACCCACGGTCAGGTCACTGCGGCGTTTGTCATAAAATGAATAATTCACAATACTTGATGCCCAGATATCGCCATTGGGAATGGTAATTTGAACATTGTCCGAGGTCGCAAGCTCGGTGGTAAAAAGGCCAATTGATTTGACTGTGCCCGAATGCCCGCCAACATCAACATAATCACCCATTTTGAAAGGCCGAAACCCCAGCAACATAACGCCCGCCGCAAGGTTTGAAAGCGTGCCTTGCAAGGCCAAGCCAATCGCCAGACCTGCCGCACCCAGCAGGGCAATCAAGGATGTGGTTTGAATACCAAACCGCGCCAGAACAAAGGTCAGCGCGATGGCCAAAATCGCATAACGCGCCAAACTGGCAAGGAAAATAAACAGCGTGTCGTCCAGTTCCTCGTATTTCAGGCCCAGCCAGACGATGCGCTTTTTGGCAAAGCTGGATAGCCACAGCGCCCCGATCAATATCGCCAGCGCGACCAGCACATTCATGCCAAGTTCAACATACCATTCCATTTTATTCTCCGATTTTGCCTTGATTAATGCCGATTTGCCCGCGATGCAGCAACAGATGATCAAGGATGACACAAGCCATCATCGCCTCAGCCACCGGCACCGCGCGGATGCCCACGCACGGGTCGTGACGGCCCTTGGTGATGATCTCGGTTTGCTCACCTGCCTTGGTGATCGTGCGGCGGGTTTTTAGAATACTGGAGGTCGGCTTGACCGCAAATCGACAGACAATATCCTGCCCGGTGCTGATGCCACCCAAAATACCGCCCGCATGGTTACTGGTAAATTCAGGCCCGTTTTTCCCCATGATCATTTCGTCGGCGTTTTGCTCGCCGGTCAGCATGGCGGCTGACATGCCCGCGCCGATTTCCACGGCTTTGACCGCGTTGATCGACATCATCGCGGTGGCAATATCGGTGTCCAGCTTGGCATAAACCGGCGCACCCAGCCCTGCGGGAACCCCGCTGGCGACAACCTCGACAATCGCCCCCACGGAATTGCCCGATTTGCGTAATTCATCCAGATACACAGCCCAATCCTTGGCGGCCTGCGCGTCGGGTGTCCAGAACGGGTTTTGGTCTATATGGGCCATATCCATATTTTCACGAGTAATCTGATGCGGCCCCATCTGCACCATATACCCCTTGATTTTAATGCCGCCGAACACGCTGTCAATGGCGGCGCGCGCCAGCCCCCCGGCGGCAACACGCGCTGCGGTTTCGCGCGCGCTTGATCGCCCGCCGCCGCGCGGGTCACGGTTGCCGTATTTTAGATGATAAGTGTAATCCGCATGGCCGGGGCGGAATTTCTCGGCAATATCGCCATAATCCTTGGACCGCTGATCAACGTTTTTGATCATCAATTGCACCGGCGTTCCGGTGGTTTTGCCCTGATAAACCCCCGACAGGATTTCAACTTGATCAGGTTCCTGCCGCTGGGTGGTGTATTTGTTTTGCCCGGGCTTGCGTTTATCCAGCCATGTCTGAATCATCGCCTCGTCAACCGGCACGTTGGGCGGGCAGCCGTCAACCGTGGCACCCAATGCCGGCCCGTGGCTTTCGCCCCAAGTGGTGACGCGAAACAGATGACCAAATGAATTCATTGACATGGCAATACTCCCTTACCCACTCAATACCGCATGCACGCCAAGACGAAAAGCGGTTTTGATACCGCTTGCGCTTTGCAATCCGCGCTCTATGCTCACCCTTACCTCGGGGAGGCCATCTGGCCTGAGACGCTTGCGCAAACCCGTAGAACCTGAACCGGATCATGCCGGCGTAGGGAAGGTGCATCGGGTTTTCCCCTTCATCTGACATACGCCGCAGTCAAATGGAGAAATGATGAAAAAATTCCTGACAACTGCGGCCCTTTTGACCCTTGCAGGGGCCAGTTGGGCACAAGAAAAAACCCTGACCGTTTATACCTATGACAGTTTTGTCACCGATTGGGGGCCTGGCCCCGCCATCAAAACCGCCTTTGAGGAAATCTGCGATTGCACGCTGAATTTTGTGCCGGCGGGTGACGGCGCGGCCTTGCTGGCGCGGGTCTGGTTGGAGGGTGCGCGCTCGGACGCCGACATCGTGCTGGGCCTCGATAACAGCCTGATCGAATCTGCCCGCGACACAGGGCTGTTTGCGCCGCATAATGGCATTCCCGAGGCGCTGAGCTTGCCGGTGACATGGCAGGACAATATTTTTATGCCTTATGATTGGGGTTATCTGGCTTTTGTCTATGACAATACCAGCGGCATTGAGGTTCCTAACAGTTTTGAGGAGCTGGCCGCGTCTGATATCAGCATTATCATTCAAGACCCGCGTTCCTCCACCCCCGGGCTTGGCTTGTTGTTCTGGGTCAAGGCCGCATATGGCGATCAGGCTGGCACGGTATGGCGGGGGCTGTCGGACAATATTGTCACGGTGACCAAAGGCTGGTCAGAGGCTTACGGCATGTTTCTTTCCGGCGAGGCGGACATGGTTTTATCCTATACCACCTCGCCCGCCTATCACCTGATAGCCGAAAATGACCCGACAAAATCCGCCGCTGAATTTTCCGAAGGGCATTTTATGCAGATCGAAGTCGCCGCCAAGCTGAAAAGCACCGGCCAACCCGAATTGGCGGATTTGTTTCTGGATTTTATGGGAACCGAAGCGTTTCAGACAATCATCCCCGAAACCAACTGGATGTATCCGGTGATTGAAACCGCCCTACCCGAAGGGTTTGACAGCCTGATCCAGCCGCAACCGGTGGCCTTGCCGCCCCTGACAGTTGAATACCGTAAAATGGCGATGGACGAATGGCTAGCCGCGCTCAGCCAATAGATAAAGGCCTTGGCCTTGCAGGCAGCGCAGCGGTTCTGGCCGTTGCGCTGCTGGTTTTGCTGCCGGTAGCGGCGGTTTTTCTGCGTGCTGACGGCACGGGTAGCATTGGCAGCTATGGCTGGTCGGTCATCCGGTTTACGATTTTCCAGGCGGCACTGTCGGCATTGATCAGCGTTTCACTGGCCATCCCTGTGGCGCGTGCCTTGGCGCGTCGTCAGTTTCGCGGACGCGGTTTTGTGCTGTCGCTGATGGGCGCGCCTTTCTTGTTGCCCTCGATTGTAGCCGTGTTCGGCCTGTTGGCCATCTGGGGGCGCAGCGGGGTTTTTAGCGATATTCTGGCGCGGTTTGGCCTTGGACCGCTGGATATTTACGGCTTAACCGGCATTTTGCTGGCGCATGTGTTTTTCAATTTTCCGCTGGCAGTGCGGATGATATTGCAGGCATGGGATGGCGTGCCGGTTGAACATTTTCGCCTTGCCGCGCAGCTTGACATTGGCCCGCGCGCCAGCTTTCGTCTGATTGAAATGCCGCTTTTGCGCGGGGTTGTGCCCTCGGCGCTTTTGGTGGTGTTTTTACTGTGCATGACCAGTTTTGCTGTGGTGCTTGCTTTGGGTGGCGGGCCGAAAGCCACCACCATTGAATTGGCGATCTACCAGGCATTGCGGTTTGAATTTGATCTTTCCACCGCAGCCATTCTGGCATTGGTTCAGCTTGTCCTGTGTATTCTGGTGGCCCTGCTGGCGTTAAAAACCACCCGTGCTACCAGCTTTGGCGGCGGTTTGTCTTTGGTGCAAAACCGCTGGAACAACTCGCGGGTTTTACTGTGGCAGGATGCTGGCCTGATCCTGTTTTCTCTGACATTTGTGGCGCTACCGCTTTTGGCAATTATCCTGCTTGGGGTAAACGGGCTGGCGGCAGGACTGCCAAACAGCCTGTTCCAGGCCTTTGTGACCAGCATTGTCATTGCCCTGACATCGGCAACCATCGCCGTAACATTGGCCCTTGTTCTGGCGCATTTCATCCATCACCTCCGCGCGACAACTGGCAAAATGGTCGAGGTGCTGACCTTTCTAACCCTTGCCGCTTCGCCTTTTGTGATTGGCACCGGGCTATTTATTGTTATCAATCCGTATATCAGCCCCTTTAGGCTGGCGCTGCCAATCACGGCGCTGGTGAATGCAGTCATGATCCTGCCGCTGGCTTTGCGGATATTTTTGCCCGCCTTGACCCGCATTGACCAGAATTATGGCCAGACCGCCAAAAGCATTGACCTGCGGGGCATGGCGCGGTTTCGTATTCTGACTTGGCCGTTGATGCGTGGCGAAATCGGGTTTGCCACCGGCATTGCCGCAGCCCTGTCGATGGGGGATCTGGGGGTTATAGCCTTGTTTGCACCGCCTGATATCGCCACGCTACCCTTATTGATGTATCGTTTAATGGGCAGCTATCAGACCGAGGCAGCAGCGGCGGTAGCGTTAATTCTGGTCATCAGCAGCTTTGCCTTGTTCTGGGTATTTGACAACGGAGGCCGGCATGGCAGTCACCCTTGAAAACCTGTATCTGCAACAAGGGGAATTCACCCTGACGGCAAATATAAATATCAAAGCCAACCAAACCACGGCAATCATTGGCCCATCAGGCGGCGGTAAATCCACCTTGTTGCTGTTGATTGCAGGGTTTATCCAGCCCGATCGTGGCAAGGTTGTCTTTCAGAACACCGATATTACCAATGTTGAACCGGCCGCACGGCCGCTGACCATGCTGTTTCAGGAAAACAATCTTTTCCCGCATCTGACGGTTTTTCAAAATACCGCGCTTGGCATTGATCCAAACCTGAAACTGTCAAAGCCAGACCGGCAAAATGTTAAAACCGCCCTGAAACGGGTCGGGTTGGAAACCCGCATAAATGACCTGCCAGCCACATTGTCGGGCGGGCAACGCCAGCGGGTTGCCATTGCGCGTGCTTTGTTGCGCAAACGTCCGCTTTTGTTGCTGGACGAACCCTTTGCCAGCCTTGGCCCGGCACTGCGCCATGAAATGCTGAACCTTGTTGAAAGCATTCGTGCCAGCCAAAACATGACATTACTGCTGATCACCCACAACCCTGATGATGCCCGCCGCATCGCGACCGATACCATTGTTGTGGCAGATGGCAAAGTATCGGAACCGGTGCCCACCAATGCTTTGCTGGATAATCCCCCAAAAGCACTGGCGCAATATCTGGGCGCTCCGGTCCAACAAACGCCATAGCTGGCCCTAGGCCAGACGCTGCCGAGCGAAGCGAGGCCATGCCCGACCATCGGGCGGGAGAGTTGCTTTTCCCAACAAAAAGGGCGCGGAATAACCCGCGCCCTTTTCAAATCTGTCAATCCGGTTAGTCTTTGCGCTTAACCTTGGCCCAGATTTTCTTGTTGGTCAGATAAAGCAAAATCGTCAGCAGAATCAGGAATGCCACCCAGACAGTTGCCGCCTGTTTGCGGTCTGTCATTTTGGGTTCTGCGGTCCACATTAGAAACGCAGCAACATCCATGGATTGGCTGTGGATGTCATTCGGGCTGCCATCGGCGAAATCGACACCTTCCTCGAACAGAGGCGGAGGCATGCTCATCCACGACCCAGCCGTCATCCGGTGGCCTTCTTCATCCACGCAAGATTCAGGATAGCCGCCGGGCGCAAAGGCGCTATTGTAAGTGCCGTCAAAATCTTCGGGCGCGCATTCAGGCGGTTCGACAAATCCGGTCAGGATGGCAGTGATATATTCAGGGCCACCCATGCCTTTGATCACCTGATTAATACCCAGACCGTAAGGTCCGCTAAAGCCGGCGCGGGCTTTGGCCATCAAGGTCAGATCCGGCGCGCCGTCAATCTGGCTGGTTGGGAAACGGTCGGTTGGCACAGCAACGCGGTATTCGTCTTTTTCCGCGTCGTAAACCTCGAACTGGCCGGTATAGGCTTTCATCTGGTCTTCGGTCCAGCCAAGGCCGCCCTCGTCTGCAAGGTTGCGATAAGACAGATATTGCAAACCATGGCAGCTGGCGCAGCTTTCGGTGAATACCTGCAAACCGCGTTGCAGCTGGAAATCATCATAACGGCCAAACGGCCCTTCAAATGAAAATTCCACATCCGCAATTTTACCGGGGGCAGCCATTGCAGCTGTCCCGAGACCCGTCGCCAACAGGACGGAAAGGATAATTTTCTTAAACATTTTCTTATTCCTTTCGCTTATTCAGCAGGTTTCGGAGGATAATGACTATCGAAATCTTCCTCGATGGTTTCCGGCGGTGTCGTGGGGCGTTCAAACACCCCCAGCAGCGGCAGAATAACCAGGAAATATCCGAACCAGTAGGCAGATCCGATTAAGGATAGCGACGCATAGGGTTCCTCGGCAGGCATCGCGCCCAGCCACATCAGGAACATAAAGTCGACCACCAGCAGCCAGAAAAAGAACCGGAATGCCGGACGATACCGGCCCGACTTCACCTTGGATGTATCCAGCCATGGCACCAGCGCCATCACAAAGATCGCACCAAACATGGCAAGCACACCAAAGAATTTGGCAGTAACAATGCCACCGGTCAAAAGGCTGACCAATTGCACAGCCCAGACATCATCGGTAAAGGCGCGCAGGATTGCATAGAAAGGCAGGTAATACCATTCCGGCACAATATGCGCCGGTGTTACCAGCGGGTCAGCCGGAATAAAGTTATCCGGATGGCCAAGGTAAGTCGGCATAAAACCAACCACCGCGGCAAATATCACCAAAATCACAGCCAGCGCAAACAGGTCTTTCATCACAAAATACGGCCAGAACGGTAACGTATCTTTCTCGGCTTCTTCTTTTGAATCGCGGCGCACCTCAACCCCGGACGGGTTGGAATTACCCGTGGTGTGGAAAGCCCAGATATGCAGCGCCACCAGCGCAACAATCACAAATGGCAGCAGGTAGTGCAGGCTAAAGAAACGGTTCAGGGTGGGCGTATCCACCGCAGGTCCGCCCAGCAGCCAGGTCTGAATGCTTTCGCCAATGCCCGGGATCGCACCAAACAGGCCGGTAATCACCGTAGCACCCCAAAAAGACATCTGGCCCCAAGGCAATACATAGCCAAGGAAGCCCGTAGCCATCATCGCCAGATAAATCAGCATGCCGATGATCCAGGTGATTTCACGCGGCGATTTATACGACCCGTAATACAGTCCGCGGAAAATATGCAGATATACCGCAATAAAGAACAGCGACGCACCATTGGCATGCAGATACCGCAAGGCCCAGCCGCCATTAACATTACGCATGATATGTTCAACCGATGCAAATGCATCGCCGACGTTATAATGCATCGCCAGCACAACGCCGGTTACGATTTGCATAACCAGGGTAAACACCAGAACAATGCCCCAGATCCACATCCAGTTCAGGTTCTTTGGTGTCGGAATCATAATCGTGTCATAAATCAGACCAACAATTGGAAGCCGCTTGTGAAGCCATTTTTCCGGTTTGGATTTTGGCTCGTATTTATCGTGTGGGATACCACCCATGATGTTCTCCCTTATCCGAGTTTGATAACTGTTTCGGACGTGAATTCAGCGACCGGAACAAGAAGGTTAAGCGGGGCAGGACCTTTGCGGATCCGACCAGCTGTATCGTAATGCGAACCGTGGCACGGGCAGAACCAGCCACCAAATTCACCAGCGCCATCGCCCAGCGGCACGCAACCCAGATGGGTGCAAACCCCGACCATCACCAGCCATTCACCGGCTTCGTCAAGGGTGCGGTTCTGGTCGGATGCGTCTTTGTCCAGCGCGACATTGTTGTTTTGCGAGGTGGCATCGGGCAACTCATCCATGGTGACCGCGCGGGCTTCGTCAATTTCGGCCTGGGTGCGGCGGCGGATAAATACCGGCTTGCCCAACCATTTAACCGTAACCTGGGTGCCCGGCTCGACACCGTCAATCGGCACATCGATCGATGCCAGCGCCTGCACATCGGCGCTGGGGTTCATTTGGTTAACCAGCGGCCAGACGGCAGCACCGGTTGCGACAGCCGCCGTCGAAGCGGTTGCGAAATACAAAAAATCGCGGCGTGAGCCTGTGTCTTCTGCATGAGACAAGGTAACGTCCCCCTTAATATGTCTGCCCGTTTGGCCGGGCCGGAATAGATTTCGGCCTGCGGATTGCAGGCGTTGCCTCGCCCGAATACACTTACCAGCGCATCGGGTCCAGCGGACTTTGCGCCGCAGTCCCTTAGGAAAGATAAAAAATGCAAAAAAACATACGAATTGCTGCGTTTCAGCCCGATATTGCCCCGAATTTAGGCGCGATGATTCGTCTTGCTGCCTGTTTCGGAGTGCCGATTGATGTAATTGAACCCTGCGGGTTTCCGTTTTCGGTCAAAGCATTGCGCCGGTCAGCCATGGATTATGTCGATATTGCCGAAATCAAGCGGCATGTGTCATGGGATTCGTTTCAACAACAGAAACAGGGCCGGCTGATTCTTTTATCCACCAAAGCCGCGGTTCCGGTTTGGGATTTTGAGTTTCAAAGCGGAGATATCTTGATGGCAGGCCGTGAAAGCGCGGGGGTGCCGGACGCCGTGCATGACGCAGCCGACGCGGCTGTGATTATCCCGATGCCGGGCGGCGGGCGGTCTTTGAATGTTGCGATGTCTGCAGGTATTGTATTGGCTGAGGCGACGCGGCAATTGCAAAACGGTATTAGTTGAGAAACTTCAAATAAATGCTACCATAGCAACACGCCGTCGGAGTAAAGCATGAAACAAATCAGGTATGTCCAGATTTTTGTTGCCCTATGGACCATCAGCTTAGCCTGGTCATTCCTTTATTTGCAGCTTACCGACCCAACCGGAAGCGGCTTTTTAAGGGGCATGAACCGGCTGACTGGTTTTGTCCAATGGCACACTATTGCCCTTATTCTTTCATTCGTTTGCTGGCGCATGGGGATCAAGTTAAATAAAAGCAACAAATGGCGTAAAATTGGCCTTGTGCCAGTTATCATCGAAGCCCTGTTCATCGCAGCAATCATCGGAATATCGCTGTGGGTAGTATTTATGCAACCCGAAATTCAGGTTAACGACTTGCCGACGCCAATCCCAACAAGCGAGCCAGTTAATTAAGCTGGATATTTTCGCTCCATTGCCTGCATATTTTCCCTAACCAGTTCTTCCAGCGCCTCCAGATTTATATCCGCCAGCTTGTTGATATATAGACAAGCCTTGCTGGTTTTGTGTTTACCCAGCCTTACCAGAATATCACCAAAATCATCAAACAGGGAATATATCACGATATTGGCTTTGCGTGGCGAGAATCCAACCCGCGCGGCATCCCCCTCGCGGCCACTGGCGTATTTATAATGATAACTGCCAAAGCCAATAATTGACGGCCCCCACATTTTTGCGGGCAAGCCGGTGGCGCGCTGCATCATTTCAAGAACCACCATTGCGTCTTGTTTTCGAGTCGGGTTTTCGAGCCTGTTCAAAAATGCCAAAACATCGCCATCATTCTCTTTGGTTTTCATTTCATCCAACTTTAATCTCCCGAAATCAAAAACATTCTGTCCATAATCTA
>JAKITE010000098.1 GCA_021648225.1 Paracoccaceae bacterium | reverse complement strand
ACCCAACCGGATAGACGCGTCATCCTCGACCTGCCCGGGCACCAGAATAATTGTTTTATCGCTGGCCGGAAAATCAGCCTCGTCACCATTCAGATTATATTTTGTAACCCCCGCCTCAACAATTTGTTGTTGCAGGGCCTTTGCCCTTTGCAATGCATAATCAGGCAGGTCAGCCGAGGCTGAGATCAGCTGCTCCAGCGTTGACGGGCCGGTTGCATCATAATAAATCCCGACATCATCCAGCACCATAGAATCCGCTGGCGTCAGTTCAGCCCCCAGCCCCGCCGAGCGCAAAAAACCGTCTTCCATACGCCAGAATACCTGTTTGGCGGCTTCAAAATCAGCCTCGATTTCCGGAGTTAATTTGCTGGCCCAAACCACAATGCGCGCGCTGTCGGCAGCCGCCCGCTGCATGGCATTTTTATGGGTTTTTGCAAATTCCGGCTTGGCGCTATCATAACCCAGAAAATTCGAAACCTGCGGTATTTTCCAATTGCTCATGCCCAGCGCAACCGATTTTGGCAAGGCCATCCAGGCCATTTTCGCCTTGGCCTGACAAAATTGCGCTGCGGTTTCAAAACTGCACTGCCTGCCCTGAAACCCGTCGATCCAGACCGGATATTCCAGCATCGCACCAGCAAAAAGCTGTTCGGCTGTTAAGGTTTTCACCCGCCGTTCCAAATGCTGTTCATCCTGCGACAGGCCCCAGCCCGCATAAAACGGCATGCCAAAAACCCGGGGCTTATGGCCTGCCAAAATCGCCTCGAACCCCAGTTGCGAGGTCACGCAATAAACCGAATCAGCACCCTCCAAAAGATCCCACGGATTGATCCGGCAGGTTTGCAGCACGGTATTTTTATCACAATCCGCTGCTGAAAAATGGCCGGATTTCCTGACAGATTTCACCGCCGGATGGCTGCGAATAACAATGGGTTTATCGGGGTTTTCGGCCCGTGCAGCCGCCAGCATTTTGTGAAAGGTTTCCGCGCTGGCATTGCCGCTTTTGATTGAGGCATCCCCTGCGGTCTGATCAATCACCAACACATAACCGGGGTCGGGCATTTGGCCAAATGACCGTGGCACCGGATTATATTTTGACAATCCACTGGCCTTTAGAAATGCAATCCCGTTGTGCGCACGGGCCAGCAAAAGCGGGTCATCCAGCCCGTCCCCATTCAGGATATTTTCCAGCCGTGAAGGTTTGGATGCATCAAAATAAATGCTGATTTCATCAATAATCAGCCCGCAAGGTGCAGTTGCCGGCCCGGGATGGTTGGAACGTAAAAACGCATCCTCAATACTGACAACCGGCAGATCCCGCCGCTTGGCCGCTGCAAATCCGCGTTTGGCCAACGGTTTTCGCCCCCAGACGCCAACCGCAGCCGCATCGCGGCAAAACGGCCCGAAACACACATCCCAACCGGCAATTTTCAGCATTCGCCTGATATAAGGAACCTGCAAAAATCCGAGCGTATAAACCGCCAGCTTACGCGGTTTTTGCTTATTCTGCGCCCCAGCTATCACAATATCAGAGCGCACCGGCAATGGTGGCAATATTGTCCAGCGCTGAAACCGTGCCCGAAATTGCCCCGATCACCTTGGACCAAGCCACAAACGGCGCCTCGGTCACATAGACCGCATCGCGATCCTGAAGCTGGAAATTCTGGGCTGTGAAAATGCTTTCTTGCGCAGTCAGATCAATCACATAAGCAACCCGTTGCGGCGTGGTAAATTCATCGGTTTGCAACACTGCATTGGCAATTTCAGCCGGTTCAAGGCGAAAAACAAACACCCCGCTTGGGTCCGATAATCTGCCATCCAGACCGCCAATATGGGCCAAGGCCTCTATCAAATTGGGATCGCTGCTTGCAAACGGCACCTGTGTCTGGCTGTTTGTGGCCCCCAAAACCGTGAAAAACCGCCGGTCTTCGCGCACGATAATTTTATCATTGGCCCGCAACCGAATATCATTTCCGGGATTGTCATACAGGTCTTGCAGCCAGATCCGGCCGGTTTCATTGCCGCGCTGCACCATAATTTGCGTCACCGACGGGTCTAATGAAACACCGCCCGCCGTGGCCAGCATTCCGGTCAAGCGACGGTTTGATGCGGTGATCGGAAACACCCCTTGCCCGGCAACGCCGCCAATGACGCTAACCGTAGCCCCATCGCCCGCTTGCCGGCGAATTTCGACCTGCGGATCGGGGGTTTGGCGCGACAAAAGCGCAGTGACCTCAACCCGTAATTCTTCGGGTGTGCGCCCCGATGCGCGGATAACCCCCGCATAAGGCACAAAAATATTGCCAAGCTGATCAACCTGAATAACCGGCAAGCTGGTGGCATTTTGCCCCACACCGGCCAACAAACCGTTATCGACATTTTCCCAGATGGTGATCGACAAAACATCGCCCGGATTAATTCGGTCAACCGAGACATTGCCCGCATTCAGAAAACTGCGTGGAAACCCCAGCCGCTCGGTAAAGCGTGCCGCATTGGCGACCCGATCATCGACCAGCACAATATGGGTATTGCCGCCATTTTCAACCGAACCCGCAAGGATTTCAACCTCGGAAGGGCCGGAACGGGGCAACGTACAAGCGCCAAGCGCCAATAATCCCAATATCCCGAACCCTAAACGAAATTTTTTTCCGCCATCTGTAAATATTTTCAACGCTCGACCGCCTTATATTTTTTCGGAAATCTATCTGATATTATTCATTAAAACTAGGCCATAGCCAAAAATTATTTCAAGTCACAGCTTTAAGGTGTTTTTTGACCACACTCCGGTCTTGCAGAACCTGATAGGGGCAGCGGTTAGAAAGCATCATATCGGTGGTTTTGCGCATCAATGCTGCGCGGCCGGCCTGGGTGTAAAACCCGCCGGGAACCTGCGAGGTGTGCAATAAAAAGCTGCGATAATCATCATAGGCCAACCGGTCAGGAAATTGCGGTTGTTCAAAAAACCTGACAAGCGGCTGATCGCTGACAAATTCCGGTTTGTTAAACACCGAGCGACCAAGCGCGCGCACCGGCAAGCCCCGCCATAATGCCTGTTGGGCAGCGGTGGAATTAATGGTGATAACCCCCGAACAATTATCCAGCAAAACCCCCAGCTTGCCGCCCTGAATATAATCGATACGGTCCGAAACATGGTGTTTTGCGGCCAGTTTCTTGATGGATTTGCCCAGTTTTTCACGGCCATCCTCCAAGGGGTGGGCTTTGAACACCAACCTGTAATGGGGCTTGGCAGAATTGGCAAAATCCTGAATGCACTGCTCGGCAAAATCTGCCATCGCAGCAAAGCTGGAATGGCTGCGGATCGAACTATCATGTCCAAGCTGCAACAAAGCCAGAAAATAGGGTTCGCCCTGATTTAGCAAATGCCGCGTGCGGATACGGCGGCTAAGGCTGGTCCAGGGCATGGTGGCCAAACGCCGTGCATGCAGGCGCAATTCAGCAAACAGAGTGCCTTCGCGATGCCGGTTATAGTGGCTATATCGCCCTGCAGGGCATAGAAGATTCAGATGATACAACATACCATACCAGACATGATGCCAAAGCGCGCCCCATTGGGATGGCGCCTCTGATAGTTCGGTTTTGTTGCCGGTCAAGGCCACCCGCATCTGGTCAACCGACAGGTCCATTAGGGCCGAATGGCCATTGGTGCCGCCGCGTTCATAGGTGGCCCAATAGGGGCGCAAATAACCTTCTTCAAAACTGTGCAGCGGTATCGCCAGTTCTTTGGCGATTTTCACAGCGCTTTGGTGCAAAGGCCGGCAATCGCCATAAAGCACAATATCGGTAATGCCCTGTGCGGCAATTTCTGCGCGCAATGTGGTATCCCATTTGGATTCATCACCTTGAAAAGGTAGGTAAGGCAATGATTTTGGCCAGAAAAACCGGTCCCCATGGGTGAACCCGATTCGCAAGACATCACATCCGGCCCGCTTTAATGATTTGGCAAGCTGTCCAAAAAACGGCCCGTGCGGCCCTTGTAAAAAAAGAAATTTCTTTATCATCTAAATCCTGCGATTACTTAACCCAACAAAAACGGGCCGATCTTGTTACTCTATCTGCCATGTCCTTAACAAAATCCTGACTGTTGAGCAAGAAATAGCTTTGCATCACCTTGCCCAATCCGGCTAAAACAGATACCGATGATATCGGTAACAAAGCGGGATTCCATCATGTTTACAGGTATAATCAGCGATATAGGCATAATTGAGGCAACCGAATATCGCGGCGATCTGCGCGCCCGCATTGCCTGTAATTATGAAACCAGTTTTATTGATCTCGGGGCCTCGATTGCCTGTGACGGCATTTGCCTGACCGTGGTGGATAAAGGCGCGGGCTGGTTTGATGTGGATATTTCAGCCGAAACCGTGGCCAAAACCAACATCATGCAAAATGGCCAGCCATGGCCAAAAGGCAAAAAGATCAACCTGGAACGGGCGCTAAAGCTGGGGGATGAGCTGGGCGGCCATATTGTTTCGGGCCATGTGGATGGCGTAGCGCGGGTTGTTTCCACGCAGAATGAGGGCGACAGCACCCGTTTTGTGTTTGACGCCCCAGTCGAACTTGCCAAATTCATCGCCCAAAAAGGCTCGGTGGCGCTGAACGGCACCTCGCTGACCGTCAATGATGTCAACGGCACGCAATTTGGCGTTAACATCATTCCCCATACCAAACAAAATACCACTTGGGGTGCGGTGCAGGCGGGCGATATCATCAACCTTGAGATCGACACCTTGGCGCGTTACGTCGCCCGACTGCACGAGATGACCCCATGATTGGCCATAACAAAGGCCCCAGCATGGCCCCGGGCAAAGCGTGGCGCACATTATGCTGGCAAAAATCCCGCAATGCCATAATGCCAAAACTGCCGCTTGAGATATTACGCATCAGGGTGCAGCGCGCCAAAGCATTGGGGCTTGATTACACATCTTATGCCTCGATCCGTGCCGCCAGCGGCCATGATGTGATTGCATTTTTGTTTTCCAGCAACGCTTTGCGGGCTTTTGCCAAGTCCCCAGAAATGCCTGATGATCGACTGGAAAAACTGGTTAGCCTGCACAACAGCCGCCAATTGGCTGCCATCCTGCGGCCACTTTCCACGGAACAATTCATCGCCAACCTGCCGCAAAACCCTACGCCGCTGTTTAACCGGGTTTTCACCGCACCGTCCTTTCATGCCACTTGGTCGCAAACCCGAACCACCGTTCTAAACGGGCTAAGCCATGACAAACTGCCAAGCAATATGGTGGTAATCATCGGCGACACCCCGTCGGAACGCGGCTGGGCCGAGGCCGCAAATCTGGCTGGATACCTGAACGCAGATCGTTTTTTCGCCCCTTAAACAAAGAGCCAACAATGCCGCAAACCAAAATCAGCCCGATCGAAGACATCATCAATGACGCCCGCAATGGCCGCATGTTTATTCTGGTAGACCACGAAGACCGCGAGAACGAGGGCGATCTGGTGATCCCCGCGCAAATGGCCACCCCCGATGCGATCAATTTTATGGCCACCCACGGGCGCGGGCTGATTTGCCTGACCCTGACCGCTGAGCAGATTGAACGGCTTGGCGTGCCGATGATGACCAGCAGCAATTCCTCGCGCCACGAAACCCCGTTTACCGTGTCGATCGAGGCCGCATCGGGCGTTACCACCGGCATTTCCGCGCATGATCGCAGCCACACGGTTGGCGTGGCCATCAACCCGCAGGTTCGCACCGCTGAAATCGCCACACCGGGCCATGTATTTCCGCTGCGCGCCCGTGATGGCGGGGTGCTGGTGCGCGCAGGCCATACCGAGGCCGCCACCGATATTTCGCGGCTTGCGGGGTTGAACCCCTCGGGCGTGATTTGTGAAATCATGAAGGACGACGGCACCATGGCCCGCCTGCCGGACCTTTTGGAATTTGCCGATAAACACCAATTGAAAATCGGCACCATTGCCGATCTGATCGCTTATCGCCACCGCCATGACAATCTGGTAGAACAAACCGACCAGCGCGAGGTGATCTCCGAATTTGGCGGTGAATGGACCTTGCGCAGCTTTCGCGATAAAACCTCGGGTATTGAACATATCACCCTGACCAAAGGCGATATTTCCGGCGGGGGTCCGGTGCTGGTGCGCACCCATGCGCTGAACCCTCTCGAGGACGTTCTGGGCCTTGGCCCGGCACGGGCCGATGAGCTGCCCAAAGCCATGCAAATCATCGCAAATGCAGGCCGCGGCGCGATTATCCTGTTTCGAAACTCCGGCAAAAAGGTCGAGATCAAAGGCGAGCAATCGCCCGAGACCCTGCGCCAAACCGGCATAGGCGCACAAATATTATCCAGCCTTGGCCTGTCGGATATTATCCTGATCACCGACAGCCCGATGCCCAAAACCATCGGCCTGGATGCCTATGGCATTACAATTTCAGGCACCCGTCCCATTCACGGAGAACCCTGAAATGGCCAATGCAGAACCCCATTTTGTGCTGAAACCCGCCAAATTTGATACCCCCACACGCCTGCTGATCGTGGCCTCGCCCTATTACAAAGACATCAGCGATCAACAGCTGGCTGGCGCGCGCGCCAGCCTTGATGCAGCCGGTGCAACCCATGAAACCGTGTTGATGCCCGGCGCGCTAGAAATCCCCACCGCGATTGGTCTCGCCTATCGTTCCGGCCAGTTTGACGGGTTTGTGGCACTCGGCTGTGTTATTCGCGGCGAAACCACCCATTATGACACGGTTTGCAATGATTCATCCCGCGCATTAACCTTGTTGGGGCTAGAGGGCGCCTGCATCGGCAACGGTATTCTAACTGTCGAAAACATGGCTCAGGCAACCGTGCGGGCCGCCGCATCGGGGCAAAACAAAGGTGGCGGCGCGGCAGATGCGGCGTTGCATCTAATATTGCACGCGCGCCGCTTTACAAAACCCCGCGTCAGTCGTATTGCACCAGCTTCCGAACATATTTTAATGGCCGGAAATCCTGATGCCGACCAAGGAACCGCCTGATGCCTGACACTCGCGATATCAAACGCCAAAAGAAATCCACCGCGCGGCTGTTTGCCGTGCAAGCCCTGTTCCAGATGGAGGCCAGCGACGCAGCACTGGAAGACGTGCAGGAAGAATTCGAAACCCACCGTTTTGGTGCGGAAATTGACGGCGATACCTATGCGGAGGGTAATCTGGATCTGTTTCGCAGCCTAACCAAAAATGCCGTAACCAACCAATCAAAAATCGACCAACTGACCGACAAAGCCCTTGTTGCCAAATGGCCGATCGACCGCATCGATCCAACCCTGCGCGCCCTGTTTCGCGCCGCCGGTGCAGAACTGACCACGCAAGACACCCCGCCAAAGGTAACAATTTCGGAATTTGTCGATGTGGCAAAAGCATTTTTCCCGGATGGCAAGGAAGCCAAATTCGTAAACGCCGTGCTGGACCACATGGCCCGCAGCGCCAAACCCGATGCCTTCTGATCTTGAAACCCTGAATTTCTATGATACCGAGGCCGAGACCTATGCGACTTGGTCCAAACCCGCCAAACCAAATAAATACCTTGAGGCCCTGATCAAACAACTGCCAAGCAATGGCCATGTGCTTGATCTTGGCTGTGGTGCCGGCTGGGCCAGCAAAGCATTTCAGGATGCAGGGTTCGAGGTCACCGCATGGGATGCCTCGGCAGGATTGGTGGCGCAGGTCAAACGGCTGCACGGCATAAACGCGGTTTGCAGCAGCTTTCAGGATTTGGACGAGAATGCAAAATTCAACGGCATCTGGGCCAGCTATTGCCTGCAACACGCGGCGCGCGAACACATGCCCGATATTCTGGTGCGCATCAGCAAAGCCCTGAAACCAAACGGAATATTGTATATCGGCGTGCAACGCGGCCCTCAAACCCTGCGCGACGTGCTTGGGCGGCTATATTGCCATTATCAACCCGACGAGATGCGCGGGTTATTGACAACGGCTGGCATGGTTGACATCAATATCAACCTTGGGTCGGGCAAAAATTATGACGGCACCCCGACCGATAATCTGGACCTGACCTGCCGCAAACCCGGCTGATATAAAAACGTTATGGTAACCCCGATTACAAAGCCAAAGCCGAGCGAAGCGAGGCCATGGCTGCGCGTTTACGATCCCTCCTGAAAGGAGGGTCAAAACGGCAGCAGCACTTGTTTTAACGTAATACTCCCGCAGTCCAGCAAAGTTGCTTACTCAACCATGCTTCCTTTTGGGCCAGGCCCTCGGCTTCGCCATCGGGTATCGCGGGCGTTGCCCGCTGACTTAAGTATTTAGGGGCTAAAATGGCGGGGTGAACCCCGCCCTTCGATAGGTAATAATGTAGGGTGGGTGTTCACACCCACCATTAATGAAATGTGTCAAAGGGGTAATTCAAGTGTGATTTTTATATAAGTTTTCCATAAGTTTTGTATATGCCGTCAAAAAGTTAACAAGGTTGAGGTTTTCCGTAGGGTGTGTGCTTTGCACGCACCGCGCGGGGTTTACGGTTTGGAATGGTGGGTGCGAGCTACCCACCCTACGCCCGACATGCCGGGCAGCGCCCGACCCTCCCCCCAGGAGAGCGCTTTTGCAAGGATGGCGGCAGATTGTAAGGTTGGCGGGTTTTGTGGGTTGGTTTTTGACGGTAAATGCGGAGCGCCCACCTAGGATCGGGCACTGCCCTGTGTCGTAGGGCGGGGTTCAGCCCGCCAATCCGGTGTGGTGGGTTAAAACCCACCCTACGATTTTGGCAAGCCATCCACCCCAATCTCCGTTCTGCCCCTTAGGGCCGGACCGCGCCTCTTGCCGTCAGGCTTACGCCGCGCCACTGGCGCGACGGCCCTTCCTCACTCCACGGGAGGGGTGCTACCACGCCCACCCAGGGTCAGGCGCGGTCCTAATCACTCTAGGGTGTGGACTCAATTGCACCACGGCCTAATCGCAAACAAATGCGACATGGCGAGAAAATTACAGCTGAGCTTCTCAAATCGGGTTGCAAGCCTTCGCATGTCCTTCATTCATTGCCCGGTAGGTGATTGCTTGCAATCATCGAGAGGGTACAGAAAAACCGCTCCACGACATTACGCATGGCATAAAGGTTCGGGTCGTGCGGGATCGGAGTTTTGGCATTGGATTTCGACGGGATCACCGCCAGCGCGCCCTCGTCCGCGATCTGCTGGCGGATGGCTTTGCTGCCGTAGGCTTTGTCGGCCACAACGGCCAGCGGTGCGTTCAAATCCGGCTCAAACAGCGCCGGAATGGCTTGGCTGTCATGCACCTGACCGCCGGTAATAACCGCCCGTATTAACTGGCCTTTTTCGTTTACAACCGCATGGATCTTGCTGCTGCGGCCTCCGCGTGAGCGGCCCCCTCTCGGTGATTGAAGGCAATCACCTGCCGGGCAGCGGATATCCTGCGCCAGTTCCCCCCTTTTGCGCCTGTTGCCGCACGGTGCGCTTTGACGATAGAGGCGTCGATGAACAGCAAGCAATCCTCGCTGTTTTGGGCCAAGGCCTCGAAAATATCGCGCCAAACCCCGCGCCGCGCCCAGCGGGCATAACGGTTATAAACCGTGGTGCGCGGGCCGTAGCGCTCGGGCAAGTCGCGCCACGGCGCACCCGTACGCAAAATGTAGAATATCCCGTTCAAGATCTTGCGGTCATCCACCCGCACAGGCCCCCGAACTCGTCGCGGCAGCAATGGCTCGATGACAGCCCATTCTTCGTCTGATAAGTCAAAACGCATGATACAATCTCCTTTTGAAGGATAGATTCAGTGTTGTAACTATATATCAACAGCTTAATTTGGGCTCACACCCTAGTAAAACAACTAGCCGGGCACCCCAAAGTGGCTAATGAAAATCTTCCACCCTTCATTAGGCACAAACTTTTTATCGAATGGAAGCAAAGGTTCACTTGCGCCCCCAAACTGCGCTGCAAACTGTTTTCGTGCCCTAAATATGCCATCATATATTTTACGTAATTGCTTTTGCATGTTTAGTTGCTGGCTGACCACATCAGGCATTAATAAGTATTTCGCTTTGAGTCGTTTCTGTAACTGCTCAACAAGAGCTATTTCTTCATTTATGACAAGGCACATTTCAAGTGCCTGCGAGTCGCCCGTTTCCAAGGCATTACTGAAGAAATCTAGTAAATAGGTTTCCACAAGATAATTTTGCGTTACGAGTTTGATATGCTCTTTTCTTTGCCTTCTTTCAATCCAGCCCACCATCACCCACTAATCCCCCCGCATATTCGGCATATCCAAGCTCGCAAATTGGACATACCGTATTTCAATATCACCAGCCGATCAATGCCCATGCCAAAGGCAAAGCCTTGATATTTCGTGGCATCCACGCCCGCCGCCTCAAGCACTTTGGGGTGGACCATGCCCCACGGAAAGCCCGCCGGTGTTTTGGCGGGTTATTGTTTGGGCAGTGGCGGTGCGTGGGGACCACGCACCGCCAACACCAATTTCAGGCACAGCCCTAGGGGGTGTCATCATTTGAGCCATATCAGGGATGCGGCGAGGTGGATCGCACCCAGAAAAGCAACGGCTGTTTTGTCGTATCTGGTAGCTATTGCCCTGTAATGTTTGAGTTTTTCAAAGAAA
>JAKITE010000097.1 GCA_021648225.1 Paracoccaceae bacterium | reverse complement strand
GGTCACCATTTAAGCTGCCCTCGAAACAATGGGCGGCATCCTCGACAATGGCGATATCACTGCCCACCTGTGCGCGCAGCTTTTCTATGTCAACCATTTGGCCATATAGATGAACCGGAATAACAGCCCGGGTCCGAGGCGTTATTGCCTGTCTGACCGCGCCGATATCGATCAACAGTGTGTCGGGCTCCACATCCACAAAAACCGGCGTTGCTCCCACCAGCTCAACTACATTTGCCGTTGCAACAAATGTCATGGCGGGCACAATCACCTCGTCTCCGGGGCCGACACCCAAAGCGAGTAGCGTTGCAACCGCACCGTTTGTCCAGCTATTGGTCAGCTTGGCATTAGGCACATCCAGATACTCACAGATCAACGTCTGGGCATCACGCGCCACTTGTCCCGTAGTAATAAACGGGCTGTTAATTACACCAGAAATAGCCTGCGCGCTTTCCTCCGTCAATGCGTGGCGAAAAAACGGGACTGAAGGCGATGAATTCATAGAATATTCCTAATGATATGAAATGGGGAATACTAACATAAAAAAACGACTTTGGAAGCACCAACCGGAGTTTTTCATCCGATAAGCAAGAGGCGGCCATCGTTATTATCCATCCGCGGCAGAAATAGGGTATACCCACTCAAACAGTACCAATCCTGCCTTCTCCGACAAGGTGACACCGCCTGCTCAAGCCCTACAAAGACGATGCCGCGCGGCTGGCTTGGTCATATTGCCCCGATAGCGCACGCAAGCTGGTGGCAAGGCTGCTGAATTCCTCGCCACTGATGCCGGTACCCGGGATGCCTTCCAGCAGGCATTGCTCGCGTATTTTGCGATATTGCCCACACAGCGCGCGGCCACTGTCGGATGTTTGATAAAACATTTCCTTACCACGCTTCACCGACGAAACCAGCGCCAGCTTGCGTAATTTACGCAGTGCATAATTGATGGTATGGCTGTCTTCGATATTCAACAAAAACACGATATCGGATAGCCGTTTTTCCCGATCCCGGTGGTTGGTATTATGCAAAACCAGTATTTCAAGCGCGCTTAGCTCGGGCATGCCCGCCGCCGCCATGCAGCGCTGCATCCAGCGGCTAAACGCATTATGAACCAGAATAAGCCCGTATTCAAATTCCGACACCTCCCAACCATCCCCCTCGGCGAGGTGGCGAGACGAGACAATGCGGCGGCGCTTATTTGAATTCGACATGACCGTTCCTACAATTTGTTAGCGTTTTGTAGGCGTTTTGCAGGCAAATAGCAACTTAAACAGCCTGTTACATGTGCCACATAGGCCAAAGGTTTAGTGCGGCGCGGGCAAGATATTGCCATACCCACAATGGTTAACGCGCCGCCACCGCCCGTCAGGGCCTCAATTCCCCATCGCGTTTGGCAAATAGGTCACGATCTCGGGAAACACCGTTATAATTAGCGCCCCGAACAGCAGCAAAAAGAAAAACGGCAGCGCTGCCATGGCCACACGCAAAATATTCACCCCCGTCAGCCCCTGTATTACAAACAGGTTAAAGCCCACCGGCGGGGTGATCTGGCTCATTTCCACCACCAACACCAGATAAATACCAAACCAAAGCGGGTCTATCCCTGCCGCTTCTACCATTGGCAGGATGATCGAGGTTGTCAGCACCACCACTGAAATTCCGTCCAGAAAGCAGCCCAGTATTACAAAAAACACCGTTAGCACCGCCAACAAAGCATAGGGCGAAAGCTCGAATGTGGCGATCCATGCCGCCAGATTGCGCGGAATGCCGGTGAACCCCATCGAGATCGACAAAAACGCCGCCCCCAGCAGAATAAAGGCAATCATCGCCGAGGTTCTGGTGGCCGACATCAGCGCCTCCATAAACGCCTTGGTGCCAAAATTCCCCGAAAGCACCGCCAGAATGGTCGCCAAAAGCACCCCGATTGCCGCTGCATCCGTGGGCGAGGCCACGCCGGTATAAATCGAGCCGATTACCCCGCCAATCAAAAGCAGCACCGGAATCAACCGCCGTGAGGCCCGCAGCTTTTCCATAAAAGTATAGCGCATGTCATCATCGGGAATGCTCGCCGGATTACGCCATGCCACAAAGGCGACATAGCCCGCAAACAACAGCACCAGCATAATCCCCGGCAGTATCCCCGCCACAAACAGCCGCGCGATGGATTGCTCTGTCGCCACCCCGTAAACGATCAGAATAATCGAAGGCGGAATGAGCAGGCCCAGCGTCGCCGACCCCGCCAATGTGCCCAATATCAGCTTTTCCGGATAGCCGCGCCGCTTCAGCTCGGGCACAGACATCCGGCCTATTGTTGCCGCCGTTGCGGCTGACGAGCCAGAAACGGCGGCAAAAATCGCACAGCCCAGAATATTTACATGCAGCAACCGCCCCGGCAGCCGCCCCAGCCACGGCGCAAGGCCGCTAAACATATCCTCGGACAGCTTTGATCGCAGCAAAATCTCGCCCATAAAAATAAACAGCGGCAGCGCCGCCAGTTGCCAGCTATAGCTATGCCCCCAAAGCGTGGTCGCCAGCACCAGCCCCTCGGGCGCATTTGAAAACGCAGCAATGGCCACAAAAGCCATAATAATCAGCGCCACCGCCACCCAGACGCCTGCCGCCAGCAGCAGCAGCAGCAGCCCCAGAAGGATCGCAAATACCATCGGATCAGACATGGCTATTCCGTCCCCTCATCAATCAAAACCGGCGCGCGCGCAATCAGCGCCTCCACCAGCGTATCAACAAAAGCTACAGTCAGCAGCCCCAGCCCTGCCACCATGCTAATCTGCGGAATCCACAGCGGGATGGCAATAATGCCCGTAGACATATCGCCATAGCGATGGCTTTCTTCTAGCAAAAGCGCGGCGTAATAGGTGGCATAGCCCGCCATCATCGCCCCGATTGCCAGCGCCAGCAGCTCAAAAAGCCAGCGCGGGCGCCTGGGCAAGGCCCCCACCAACAGGTTCACCCTTATGTGCCCGCCCGCCCGCAGCGTATAAGCCAGCGCCATAAAAGACGCGGTCGCCAGAAAGAACCCCGAAAAATCCGCGTAAGACGGCAGGGTATAGGACCAGCCCGGCCCCCCGATCCGCGCCACAATATTCAGCATCACCTGCGTTGAAACCACAAGGCAGATGCCCAGAATGGAAAGGGCCGCAATGGCCCCCGCAAGTTTATAGAGTGTATCGAGTATTCGGCGCATGTTCAGCCTCGCAATAAAAAACCCGCGCCACCCGAGGCGGCGCAGGCCATGAACCTAGTTATTATAGGCATTCAGGATCGACAGTGCATCGTCAGACGCATTGGCTTTCCAGTTTTCCAGCATCTCTGCCCCAATGGCTTGCAAGCCTGCCACCAGCTCTGGCGAAGGCGATACGACAATCATACCGTTATCCGCCATGATCTGGGTTTTGGTTGCCGCTTCGGCTTTAGACATTTCCCAGCCGCGCATTTCAGCGGCAGCCGCTGCGTCCATTACTGCCGCTTGGGTTTCAGCTGAAAGCCCGTCAAAGGCGCGCTGGTTTACCACCACGATGTTTTTGGGCAGCCAAGCATCAATCTGGGTATAATGCGTGACAAAATCCCACGCCTTTGAATTAGCCCCGGTGGATGGCGAAGTGATCATTGCCTCTACTTGTCCGGTGGCAAATGCCTGTGCAATATTAGAAGCTTCTACCTGAACAGGTGCAGCACCGGCAAGGGTGGCAAACTCCTCCAGCGCGGCATTATAGGCGCGAAAGCGCAGACCGGAAAGATCTTCCACGGTTTTGATCTCGCCGTTGGTATAAAGCCCTTGCGCTGGCCATGGCACGGCAAACAATACTTTCAGCCCTTCTTCAGCCAAAAGCGCTTCCACCACCGGACGCTGTGCGGCCCAAAGCTTTTCGCCATCTTCATAGCTCGTGGCCACAAAGGGCTGGCTGTCGATACCAAAAGCAAGGTCATCATTGGAAAGCCGCGACAGGAAAAACTCGCCCAGCGGCACTTGGCGCGAACGAATGGCGTTTTTGATCTCGGCATGGGGAAACAGCGATCCAGCGGAATGCACGGTGATGCTCAGGTCGCCATTGCTGGCCGCTGCCACCTCATCGGCGAATTGTGCGATATTGATGGTGTGGAACGTGCTGTCACCATAAGGCGTTGGCATATCCCATGTGGTCTGGGCCATGGCAGGGGTGGCGACGGCCAGCCCGGCGGCAAAAGCCGCGGCGTAGGTCATTTTCATATTGGTCTCTCCCGTTGTCGGCCACAAACTTTGCAGCACACGTTTATATAATGTTGACAAATTGTCAGTGTTTTGACAGCTTTGCAAGAAATATTTTCATTCGCGGCACAAAAATGACCCCAGAACAGCCCAAAAGCCCTTTTCCGGCCATCGCCCCCATGGGCATAGACGGGCTGTTGGTGCGTTTTGCCGACAAGTTAAGCGAATCAGCCAATCGCGAAGCACTTGGGTTTCGAAGCGCTTTGGCGCAGGATCCATTGGCGGGGGTAGAGGAGGTCGCGGCGGCGCTGGCCTCGGTTTATCTGCGCTTTGATCCAGCAAAAAGCAGCTATGAAACCCTGCACGCCGCGCTGGAAATTCGCTTGAAACAGGTGTGGGGAAGCACATGGAAAACACCCGCGCGCCGCTGGCATATTCCTACGGTTTATGGTGGAGAACACGGCCCGCAGCTGGCCGAGGTGGCAGCACTGGCGGGCATGTCGGAACAGGCGGCAATAGCACAAATTTCAGCCACGCCCTTGCGGGTAATGAGCCTTGGCTTTGCGCCGGGCCAGCCCTATTTGGGCCTGCTGCCAAAGGCATTTGATCTGCCCCGCCAATCCTCGCTCAGCAAAGAGGTGCCCGCTGGCGCGCTAACGCTGGCGATCCGGCAATGTGTGCTGTTTGCCAGCCCCGCCCCCACCGGCTGGCGGTATATCGGCCAAACCCGCTTCAAGGCGTTTCATCCCGAAAGCGACACTCCTTTTCCGCTCCGCCCGGGGGACGAGCTGGTGTTTTTCCCCGTCAGCATTGATGATCTTTCCCGCCTGCCGCCCCGCATGGAGCCCGCCCCGTGAGCCGATATCTAACCTTTCATCACGGCGGGGTCGCGCTCTCTGTGCAAGATGCGGGGCGGGTGGGGTTTATCGAATTTGGCTTATCCAAAGGCGGGGCTGCCGATGTGCTGGCACTGGCCGAAGGGGCGGCCCTGCTCGGGCAAAGCCCGTTTATGACCGCACTGGAAATGGCGGGCACAGGCGGGGAGTTTTCGGCCTCGGCCCCTCTGCGCATTGCTTTGACTGGCGCGCCAATGCGGGCCACGCTTGATGGCCGGATATTGCGCTGGAATGCGGCCCACATGCTGGAGGCGGGGCAAAAGCTGCATATCGGTGCGGCCCAAAAAGGCATTTATGGCTATCTGCATATCGGCGGCGGGCTGGCCACGCCCGAGCAGCTCAACAGCCGCAGCGCCCATCTGGCGGCGGGGCTGGGAGGTTATCTGACCCCGAACACCCGCTTGCCCATAGGCCCCGACCCCGCCCTCGAAGCCCCGAGCCAATACCTGTCCGCCCCGCATCCACGCTTTGAGGGCGGCGAGGTGCGCATGGTGGCCAGTGCCCAGACCGCACGATTTTCTGCCAGCACCCGCGCGCGCTTCGAGGCCACGCCCTTTATCCGCAGCCCGCAGGGCAACCGCCAAGGGGTGCGGCTTGGCTTTGAGGGGGCAGGGTTCACGGCGAAAGACCAGCTGGATATGGTGTCGGAATTCATGATCCCCGGCGATATCCAGATGACCGGCGACGGCACGCCTTTTGTGCTGCTGCCCGAATGCCAGACCACCGGCGGCTACCCCCGCATTGGCACGGTTATCCCGAAAGACCTGCTGATTGTGGCGCAAGCCCCCCCCGGCAGCCCGCTGCGCTTTCGCTTTATTGGCGCCGGGGAAGCGCGGGCCTCGTGGCAAAGCCTTGCGCAGATATGTGCGGGCCTCAACCGCACAACCCGCCCGCTGCTGCGAGACCCGCACACCATGCCGGACCTGCTATCCTATCAACTGATCAGCGGCGTGACCGCCGGCAGAGAGCTGGATATTGAAGGAGACCTAGGATGAAAATTGATTTGAATGCCGATATGGGGGAATCCTTCGGTGATTGGCGCATGGGCAATGATGGGGCCTTGCTTGATATTGTTACCTCGGCCAATATTGCCTGCGGCTTTCACGCCGGAGACCCCGATGTAATGGCCAATACCATGCGGCTGGCGGTAAAAAAGGGCGTGGGGCTGGGGGCGCATCCGGGCTTTGCAGATTTGCAGGGCTTCGGGCGGCGGCGGATATCCTTGCCTGCAAGCAGCCTTCGTAACCTTGTACAGTATCAGCTAGGTGCGGCACAGGCTATGGCCAAGGCCGCCGGTGGCCAGCTGCGGCATTTCAAGCTGCACGGGGCCTTGGCCAATATGGCCTCTGAAAATGCCGAAATAGCCCGCGCCTGCTACGGCGCCGCGCTGGAGATTGACCCGAGGTTGGTGATTGTGGTGATCGCGGCCACCGCCCAGCAGCAAGCGGCACAGGCGCTTGGCTGCCAATGGGCCGGAGAGATTTTTGCCGATCGTGCCTATAACAACGATGCCACATTGCGCGGACGGCATTTGGACGGCGCGATGATCTTAGACCCCGAAGAGGCGGCAGCCCGCGTGGTAAATATGGTCCAATCAGGCATGATCATCAGCCATTCAGGCCATAAAATACCGGCACGTATTGATACGGTTTGCCTGCACGGCGACAACAAAACCGCCCTTGCGACCGCCCGCGCGGTGCGCACAGCATTGGAAAAGGCTGGCATACAGCTGTTCCGGATCCCCGGGTAATCCCCCTAGAACCAGCAGAGCCGGAAGCAGTTAACACGGCAACATCGGGCGAATCCATTAATCCGCCCCGCCCACTTTTATGCTGGCGTCCGGAGCAGGGTGGAATACCTTTTGCACGAAGAACACACCTACGGCCCCTGCAATACCGATCAAATCGGAGACCCAGCCTCCTTCAATCATGAACAGTGCTGAAACTATTAGCCCAAGACTAAGGAACCATGCCGTACGTGCGCCTATAAACCATCCTTGTATGCCCGAGGATAGTAGATACACCCCAAATATAGCTGTAATCGCAGCCCGGCCTATCTCGAACCATGTGCCATCCATCAAAATTGCCGAGTTATAAAAGAACATGAAGGGAACGATAAAGGCTGAAATGCCAATCTTGAACGACGCCATCGACGTTGACATAGGATTATCACCTGATATCCCCGCCGCCGCGTAACTGGCCAAGGCCACCGGTGGCGTTATGGCCGACACCACAGCAAAATAGAACACAAAGAAATGCGCTGTCAGCAATGGAATGCCAAGTTGCACAAGGCCCGGTGCAACCACAGAAGCAGCAACCGCATAAGCAGCTGTTGTGGGCATGCCCATGCCCAATAAAATCGCAATCAACATCGCGAACACCAAAGCCAGTAATTGACTGGCTTCTGCAAGGCCAAGCAGCAAGGATGAAAAACGTGCGCCAACGCCGGTCAACGAGATAACACCCACGATAATACCTGCCGCGGCACACACGGCGATAATCTGGATCGACATGACTCCGGCACTTTGGAATGCTTTGATAATCGATACAAAGCTCATGCCGTCATTAACGGTTTGCTCACGCGTCAGGTTATTACGGTAACGGTAAAATGCAACGGCACCCAGTATCAAGATCAAGATCATACCGGCACTGGTGACAATACGCTGATCAAGGGAAGACAGGACATAGAATGCCCCCATCGCTACAACCGCGGCTGCCCCGATGATAACCACCTGAAAGAACAGGGAGCCCAGCAGGCCGGTTTTCCGATTGCGCATAAATAACCGTTCCAACCGTATCTCGGCAGGTGCCAGCCAACTAATGACGGCAGCCGCAACTGTGGCCAGCGTACCGGCCCGTATAACTGAATAACCCTGAAAAAGAGCGGCAATCAAAATAATGATTGGCAGGAATAAAAATACGCGACGGGCCAATGCCTTGAATTTTGGCAATTCATCTTCGCGCATACCGCGCATGCCAAGTTTGGCCGCTTCAAGGTCTACCATAAAATAGATCGAGGTAAAATAAAGCACGGCAGGAATAATGGCGGCAATGGCAATGTCCGCATAAGGGATACCGGTAATTTCTGCCATGATAAAGGCACCGGCCCCCATGATCGGTGGCATGATTTGCCCGCCGGTTGAGGCAGCGGCTTCAATCGCGCCCGCAGTTCTTTTCGGGTAGCCCACTTTTTTCATCAACGGAATAGTGAGCGAGCCGGTCGCCACCACATTACCTGCGGATGTGCCGTTGATCATCCCCATCAGGCCAGAAGCAAAAATGGCGACCTTAGCCGGGCCACCACGGGATTTACCGGCAGCAGCAAAGGCAAAATTAATAAAATAATCCCCCACTTTTGACGATTGTAAAAAGGCAGCAAAAATAATGAACAGAATAATATAAGTTGAAGACACCGCTGTTGTCGGGCCAAGAATACCCGCATCCGTATAAACCTGGCTAAAAAAACGTTGCCACGAAATATCGGGGGCATTCAAGAAACTGGGTAGATTTTCACCTATAAAAACATAGACTAGAAATATGCCGGCAATGACGATCAGCGCCATGCCAGCCACGCGGCGGGTCAACTCCATAATCAGGGCTGTTCCGGCAATCGCGGCAAGGCTCATGCCGATGGGCGCAAAAGGTGTGCCGGTAGAGTTGCGCATCAAGGTGCCATATATAGTGATAAGATAGACAGCAACACCGATACTTGCCAAAGCCAGAAGCACATCCGGCGCAGAAAACCTAGCCCGGTCACCGCGATGGAACCAGCCCAAAACAATTCCGCCGCCGGTCGCTATCAGCAAGGGCGCTCCAAAATACCATGTCTCGCGAAATTTTATAGTCTCGTCGATGCCGTTCCACATAACACCGCCAGCAATTTCATTGGCAAATCCGAGAGCCGTATAAATTGCATAAATGGCGGGGATCATCAGCCCATAGGCGATATATCCAAGTAGCGGGGTCTCTTTGCGCGCCTCTTTTTTGAAATCATGGGCGGCAAAAAGCATGAAACCCAATATGAGTGCACCGGCAATATGCACAATGCGAAAATTCCATGTTTCCAATGGAAACCTTGGTAAAAACGGAATGTTAATGCCGGTCATTCCATAAATCGACAACCCGTTCAAAGCCGCCATATGAAACGCAGCATAAAATGTTGCAAAACCCGCAACCAGCAAATGGGAATTCCCGATATACAGACGCCGGTTGCGCTCAACCGTCTCTTCATCAACGCCCTCGGACAGGATAACTTCTTCGGTTGCTTTTGCTGATTGTTCGCTCATAGATTTTCTCTGGCCGGGCCGACTATGTATTGAGTGGCACCTTTAACATTAAAAAAAGCTGCGCCCAAAATAGGGCGCAGCCAACATTTCAGGATTATTTCAGACTACATACCGCTATGGATCATGTCGGCAGGAATAGTCGCACCGGCATTTTCAATGAACCATTGTGCGGCACCCGGGTGCCACATCATAACAGTATTTTTATCCCAGTTTTCAGGAACGGTGGAACGGGCCGCACGGTGAATACCCATCATCCGTTCGTTATCCGACATCACAACATCGACAACCGCGTAAACAAAAGAAGCAGGCAGGTCACAATTGGCTATCGAGAAATTCCACATGGACACAGAACGTGCATCAGCCTCAAGCGAGGTATAGGAATCCGCAGCAATATTAAACTGGGAAACAGGGAAAGCTGCCATGATTGCAGTTTGCTCTTCTTCAGTGAACTCAATGATATTTACATCCGTTTGCACTTCTAGCTGGCTAACAGCCGGAACCGGAACACCCGCGGCAAATGCGATAACGTCCAGCAAGCCATCTTGCAATTGGCCGCCAAGATCAGTCCAGCCACCATTGCGACGTTCAAATTCTACGCCAAGTTCTTCCATCATACGAGGGAAGTAGGTATCGGAAGTGGAACCCGCCGGACCAAAGCCAATACGCGCACCGGCAGGAATATCAGCAATGGTTTTAATACCCGAAGAGGTTAAAGCTGTAACCGAAAAAGGGGTTTGATACATTGGGAACATAGCACAAGCGCCCGTCATCTCCAAACCTGGAGCAATCGGGTTGGTGCCATTGATCGATTCGGATGCGGGACCCATTGTGGTCATGCCGAACTGAACTTCGCCCGTATGAACCAAAGCCATATTCTGCATCGGGCCACCGGTAACTTCGCCACCACCAGATAAACCAAGCTCGTCAGCAACCAGATTGGCCCAACCAGCGCCATAAGCAAAATATGTACCACCCTGAGAGGCAGTGCCTACGGTAAAGCTTTCAGGCCAACCGGCACGATCTTGATGGCTGCCGGCAAAAGCAGCCGTGCCGGCTAGTGCTACAACCAATGCAAGTGTGGGTATTTTGGTATTTTTCATATTTTCATTCCTCATGTTAAGTTTGAAGCTACTCTTAATCCGTAATTGGCAAAAGCATTTAACCACACCCCTCGCGCGGCTTATATATTTGAAAACCTAGCATGGTCTAAGTTGGCCTTCAACCCTTTGACTGGCAATTCAAACTCACTCCCGGGCATCACTTTGATCTCATGGCGCAAAGCGCCTCCGATGGGGCGGGCTGAGCGCCGGAGGCGCGGTCGCACCTTTGGGTATACGCCATTTATAACGACACAAAAAGCCGGATGGTCGAGCTGCTATCTATATAGCAGCGACTGTCCGTCTGCAAAAAGATGCACTTTTTCTGGAATGGCGCCAAGGCTGATTTTGGTGCCGCGCAAATCGCGCACAATGCCGGGCAGTTTGGCAATCACAGTCTCGCCAT
>JAKITE010000096.1 GCA_021648225.1 Paracoccaceae bacterium | reverse complement strand
AATGGCCTTCGGCGAACATCAGGAAAAACTGCGAATTGGCGCTGTCGGGGTTCTGGGAACGCGCGGCACCCAAAACACCGCGATCAAACGGCAGGCTGGAAAATTCAGCTTTGACATTGGGCAGATCAGACGCGCCGGTGCCCGCCCGACCCAGATTGAAATCTTTTTCCATGTTGCCATTGGCCACATCGCCGGTCTGGGCCATGAAACCGGGAATTACACGGTGGAACGCCACGTTGTCATATTGACCGCTGCGCGCCAGCTCTTTCATGCGGGCCGTATGGTCTGGGGCCACATCGGGCAGCAATTCAATAATAACATTGCCGTCTTTCAGTTCGATGATAATGGTATTTTCTGGATCTTTGATATCGGCCATCTGGCGCTCCTGTATCTGGTTTGGCTGCAAAATAAGCATCAGGCAGAAAAATGGAAGCCCTAAATACGAGATAGCTCTCCCGCGCTTCGCTTGGGCATGGCCTCGCTGCGCTCGGTCAGGCCAGCCTGCGGCGCGAGTATTTAGGCAACAAAGAAGGATTTAGCGCAGCGACAATTTTTTCCGGGCGAAGACCCGCGGAAAAACTGCCCGATTGGCGTAGCCGAGGGCCTGGCCCGCGAGGGACGGCTATTTTTGCAGTTTTTCAGCAAGCGCTTTTGCAACGCGGGGGGTTACAAATTTGGTTATATCACCGCCAAGACGGGCGATTTCCTTTACCAGTTTTGAGGCAATGGCCTGATGCTGGGCCTCGGCCATCAAAAACACCGTTTCGATATCGTCATTCATGGCGCGGTTCATGCCAACCATTTGATATTCATATTCAAAATCCGCCACGGCCCGCAATCCGCGAATAATAACCCCTGCCCCCACTTCGGCAGCGCAATGGATCAGCAGGTTGTCAAACGGATGCACGATGATTTCGATGCCGGTTTCCACGGCAATTTCGGAGCTTTCGGTCTCGATCATCTTGACCCGTTCTTCCAATGAAAACAGCGGTCCTTTATCACGGTTAATCGCAACCCCGATTACCAGTCTATCAACCAGCGAGCAGGCACGTTTTATGATATCCAGATGCCCGACTGTAACCGGATCAAACGTGCCCGGATATAAACCTGTGCGCATGGTTCCCCCTGTAAAAACCCATTTCTTGATCCTGACAACAATATCCCGCCTGGGTCAATAGCGGTTCTGTATTTTGCCTATTTCCAGCAAATGCAGGCCCTTGATCCAAATCATTACAGCAAACCTGCCCCGTTGATAATTTAATTGCGATGCAAACCGATTCGGGACCATACGAGGGGAACAGTATGAAGAATATTTTTTTGGTGTTGGCCCTGACATTTACCGGAATTGCTGCAAATGCACAAAATTTTGACGGGTTGTATCAGCCGGATATCAGCGCTGCGAACTGGTCTTGTCAAGAAAGCCAGATCGGCATGGATGGTGGGGCGCTAGCGATTCGAGGCGGGTTTCTTTACGGGGTCGAAAGCCGCTGCGCGCTTGGCAATCCTCGCCCGATTACCGGCATGGATGCGGTGCAATACACCACGATTTGCAGCGCCGAAGGCAATAAATATACCGAAGAAATCCTGATTTCGCGCACCGCTAGGGGGGTTTCCATTAACACCCCGTCAAGGGTGATGAACTGGCGCACCTGCGAAACTGCTGCGCCTGTGGCTGCCGGGGCCTGGATTTTTACCGATGCCGGTGCCGGAATTAGCAATGGGTTAACAACCCTGAATATCGCCTGCACATCTGGTTCAATTCCCACCGCCCGGTTAACCGGATATAGCAGTGCCAGCGCCACCAATATTGTGTTTTCGGTGGATGGTCAGCGCGGCGAGACATTTGCTTTCAGGCAATCCAGCGACGGGCAATCCTTGTATTCAACGCTTTATAACGAGATTTTCTGGGATGGCGGCATAATCGAAGCAATGGCCGCAGGGCGCAGCCTGACCATTTCCGAAAACTGGGGAAATGGAAACGTTGGGAATGTGGTAACATTTTCGCTACAAGGCTCACGCGAGGCATTGGATTTCCTGTGGCGGGTCTGCAACTAGACGCAATCAAACATTGCCATGAATCATATCGGTCAGGGCGGCATTTTCCTGTTCAATCGATTCGATACGGGCCTTGACCACATCGCCAATTGAAACCACGCCGATCAATTCACCATTATCAACCACCGGCATATGGCGAAACCTGCCTTCGCTCATTTTTGACATCAACAGGATAACCTTGTCATTCGGGCCACAGGCCACCACGGTTTTGGTCATGTATTTGCTTACACAATCCGACATGCAGCCAACGCCGTTTTTGCCGATTTCGCGCACGATATCGCGTTCTGACAGGATACCATCAACCGATTTACCATTATTTGAAACAATCAGCGCACCGATACGCTTTTCCGACAGAATGCCGGCAGCATTGCTGATGGTATCCTCCGGTTTGATTGTCAAAATGCCTTTTTGCGTTTTGGTTTGCAAAATATGTCTGACCTGCATGATGTTCTCCCGTTGGTTCCGTTTCCCAACAGTGCCGCGAAGCGCGATATGTGTCAAGAAATCCGTGGACCTAATCTATTTTACCATCTGGTCATAATTTGCCCTTTCCCTTTGGGCTCAATGGCGTAAACTCCGCAAGGATTTTACAGGAGGCAGCAATGCAGGAACTTACCCATTATCTTAACGGTGAACATGTTAACGGCACATCGGGGCGTTTTGCCGATGTTTACAACCCCGCCATTGGTGAGGTAATTGCCCGCACGCCGCTGGCCAGTGCCGCGGAAATGGACATTGCTGTCAAACATGCCGAGGCCGCACAGCCCGCTTGGGCAGCCAAAAACCCGCAACGCCGTGCGCGCGTGTTTATGAAAATGGTCGACCTGCTGCACCGCGATATGGACAAACTTGCCGAGGCCCTGTCGCGTGAACACGGCAAAACCCTGCCCGATGCCAAAGGCGATGTTATTCGCGGGCTGGAGGTGGTCGAATATTGCATCGGCGCGCCGCAATTGCTGAAGGGCGAATATACCGACGGGGCTGGCCCGGGCATTGATATGTATTCCATGAAACAGGCGCTTGGCGTTTGTGCGGGGGTTACACCGTTTAACTTTCCGGCGATGATTCCGATGTGGATGTTTGCGCCGGCCATTGCCTGTGGCAATGCGTTTATTCTAAAACCGTCCGAGCGTAACCCGAGCGTGCCGATCATGCTGGCCGAACTGATGGAAGAAGCAGGCCTGCCAAAAGGCATCATGCAGGTGGTAAATGGCGACAAAGAGGCCGTGGATGCGATTATTGATCATCCGGTAATTCAATCGATCGGGTTTGTGGGTTCGACCCCGATTGCCCAGTATATTTACGGCGGCGGTTGTGCCAAAGGCAAACGGGTGCAGGCATTTGGTGGTGCGAAAAACCACGCCATCATCATGCCCGATGCAGATATGGACAATGTTGTCGATGCCCTGATCGGGGCCGGATACGGCGCAGCGGGCGAACGCTGCATGGCTATTTCGGTGGCGGTGCCGGTTGGCGAAGACACTGCTGATCGTTTGATTGCAGCCCTTGCGCCGCGGGTCGAGAGCCTGAAAATCGGGCCTTATACATCGGGTGACGATGTTGATTTTGGGCCGGTGATTACCGCTGCTGCCAAGGAAAAAATCAACGGCCTTGTGCAATCGGGTGTCGATCAAGGCGCGAATCTGGTGGTGGACGGGCGCGGATTTAGCCTGCAAGGTTATGAAGACGGGTTTTTTGTCGGCGCGTCATTATTTGATAATGTCACCACCGATATGGATATTTACAAACAGGAAATATTCGGGCCGGTTCTTTCAACGGTGCGGGCCAAAACCTATGAGGAAGCCGTGGGTTATACCATGGACCACGAATACGGCAACGGCACCGCGATTTTCACCCGCGACGGCGACACAGCGCGTGATTTTGCCAGCCGCATCAATGTTGGCATGGTTGGCGTTAACGTGCCGATTCCGGTGCCCTTGGCCTATCACACCTTTGGTGGCTGGAAAAAATCGGCCTTTGGCGATTTGAACCAGCACGGACCGGATGCGTTCAAATTTTATACCCGCACCAAAACCGTGACATCGCGCTGGCCATCAGGTGCAAAGGAAGGCGCGAATTTCTCTATTCCGACAATGGAGTAATCCGTAGGGTGCGTGGTCTCCACGCACGGCTATACCAAGCTTCGGTGCGTGGGAAACCACGCACCCTACTTGACCCGACAGGCGCTGTTTCCTACAATAAAATGAACGCTCATTCATTTTGGAAACCCCATGTCGCTTAAAGCCATTATTCTTATCTGCTCGGTCATTGCTTTTATTGTTCTGAACAGCAAATTCATGCGGGATGACCCCGAATATCGTAAACAAAGCGAAAAACAGAAAATGTTTGGTGATCCGCTGGGCATCAAACGCTTTAAGCGCCAGCCCAGGAAAATGTCCATCCTGACCGCCGTGCTGGTCGGGCCTGTTTTACTTTATACCCTGTATGCCACCTTTATTACGGGCTGATCATCATGGATTTTGCCCTTTCTGACGAACAGCAAATGATTTTTGATATGGCCTATGATTTTGGCCAATCCGAAATCGCCCCCAATGCCCAACAATGGGAGCGCGACGGCACCATCCCCAAAACCCTTTGGCCCGAAATCGCAGCGCTGGGGTTTGGCGGGCTTTATGTATCGGAAAAATATGGCGGTTCGGGCCTGTCACGGCTGGATGCAACGCTGGTATTCGAGGCCTTGGCCATGGCCTGCCCCTCGGTTGGTTCATTTCTGTCGATCCATAATATGTGCGGCGGCATGATTGATAAATTTGGCGATGAAGCAACCAAACAAAAATGGCTGCCCGATATGTGTTCAATGGAAAAAGTATTTTCCTATGCGCTGACCGAACCGGGTTCTGGCTCGGATGCCAGCGCATTGCGCACCCGCGCTGATAAAACCGGTGCCGGATACACCCTGAACGGCACCAAAGCGTTTATTTCCGGCGGCAATTATTCCGATGCGTATCTGACCATGGTGCGCACCGGTGCTGACGGCCCTAAAGGCATTTCAACGGTTGTAGTCGAGGCCGGAACCGCTGGCCTGTCTTTTGGTGCGTTTGAGCGCAAAATGGGCTGGCTGGCCCAACCCACCGCGCAGGTGCAATTTGATGATTGTTTGGTGCCGCTCGAAAATCTGATTGGTGAGGAAGGCCGGGGGTTTTCCTATGCCATGGCGGGCCTTGACGGAGGCCGGTTGAACATTTCCGCCAGCGCCCTTGGTGGCGCGCAAAACGCCCTGAATATCGCGTTGAACTACATGGGCGAACGCAAGGCTTTTGGCAAAACCATTGACCAATTCCAAGCCCTGCAATTTCGCATTGCCGATATGGAAACCGAGCTGCAAGCCGCGCGAACCTTCTTGCGCCAAGCCGCATGGAAGCTGGACAATGCGGCGCCGGATGCCAGCAAATTTTGCGCCATGGCCAAACGGTTTGTCACCGACACGGCGTTTAACGTGGCCAATGATGCGCTGCAATTGCTGGGCGGATACGGCTATCTGGCCGATTACGGCATTGAGAAAATTGTGCGCGATCTGCGAGTGCATCAGATTTTGGAAGGCACCAATGAAATCATGCGGGTGATCACCGCGCGGGCATTGCTGGCGGAGCGGGACCGTGGCTGACATCCTGATCCGAAAATCCGGCCAGATTGGCCATATCACGCTGAACCGGCCAAAGGCGCTGAACGCGCTCACCTATCAGATGTGCCTTGATATTGAAGCCGCGCTGGATGATTGGGCAACGGATGAAGCCGTTAAAATGGTGCTGATTGACGCCGCTGGCGAAAAAGCATTTTGCGCGGGCGGCGATATCCAGCAAATGTATGACACCGCCAAGGCGGGCGATTATGATTATGGCCGCCGGTTCTGGGCTGATGAATACCGCATGAATGCCAAGCTGGCGAATTTCCCAAAACCGTTTGTGGCCCTGATGCAGGGGTTTACCATGGGCGGCGGGGTTGGGGTTTCTTGCCATGGCTCGCACCGCGTGGTTTGCGAAAATTCACAAATCGCCATGCCGGAATGCGGCATTGGCTTGGTGCCCGATGTGGGCGGATCATTGCTGCTGGCCCGCGCGCCGGGGCGTGTTGGCGAATATCTGGGCACTACCGCTAGCCGCATGGATGCCGGGGATGCAATTTTCGCCGGTTTTGCCGATTATTACATTTCGTTTGAAAACTGGCCTGCCCTAACCGCCGAGCTGATCAAAACCGGCGATTGGGAGGCGGTTGATCGCGCCGCGCAGCAAGCACCGACAAGCAAACTGGCCGCGATGCAGCCCTTGATTGACCAGAATTTTTCCGGTGCTTCCATCACCGATGTGTTAAACGGATTGCCCGATAATGACTGGGCCAAAACCACTGAAAAAAGCCTGCGCCGCAACGCACCGCTCTCGGTGGCTTGCACGTTGGAAATGATCCGCCGGGTGCGCGGGTTTACCCGCATCGAGGACGCGTTGAATATGGAATATCGGTTCACCTACCGTTCGGCCTCGGACGGGGATTTTGTTGAGGGTATCCGCGCCGCCATCATCGACAAAGACCGCAAGCCAAAATGGAAACACCCGCGGCTAGAGGACGTAAATTCCATGCATATCAGCAAAATGCTGATGCCGCTGGGCGTTGATGCTTTGAAATTATAGGGACAAAAACATGAAAATCGGATTTATCGGGCTTGGCAATATGGGCGGCCATATGGCGCGCAATCTGGCCTCGGCGGGGCATGAGGTTACGGGGTTTGACGTGGCCGGCGTTATTGTTGACGGGGTTGCCAGTGCTGCCAGTGGCACCGCAGCGGTTCAAGGCGCGGATGTGGTCATCACCATGCTGCCCAACGGGCAGATTTTGCGCGCTGTGGCGGCTGAAATCATCCCCGCGATGCAACCACATGCCTGTTTTATTGATTGCTCGACCGTGGATGTAGATAGCGCCCGCCAAGTTGCCGCGGATTGGCCACTTAGCATTGACGCGCCGGTATCGGGCGGCATTGGCGGCGCGGATGCAGGCACGCTGACCTTTATGGCGGGTGGCAGCGATGCCGCTTTTGCCATTGCCGAACCGCTGTTTGATATCATGGGCCAAAAAGCCGTGCATTGCGGCGAATCTGGTGCGGGCCAAGCCGCCAAAATCTGCAACAACATGATTTTGGGCGCGACCATGATTGTTACATGCGAGGCCTTTGCACTGGCTGATAAACTGGGCCTTGATCGCCAGAAAATGTTTGATGTTGTGTCGACCAGCTCGGGTTATTCATGGTCAATGAACGCCTATTGCCCTGCCCCCGGCATCGGCCCGAAATCCCCAGCGGATAATGATTACCAGCCCGGTTTTGCTGCGGAATTGATGCTGAAAGACCTGCGTTTAAGCCAACAAGCGGCTGAATCAGTAGACGCCGCCACCCCGCTTGGCCAGCACGCCACGGACCTTTATCAACGGTTTGTTGAGGATGAAGACGGCCTTGGCAAAGATTTTTCTGCCATGCTGCCCCGATTTTCAAAGCAGAGCCGCTGATGGCAGGCTGGCTGAACCAATCAGGATTATTGCTGGAACCCGCTGCCGAAAAGTTATTGCAACGGGTGCTGGCCAGCAAATTTGACAAAGGCACGGTTTTATTTCGCGCCGGAGACCCGGTGCAAGGGTTTGCGGTTGTTTTAACCGGGAAAGTCGGGGTGTATCTAACCGGCAGCAATGGTCGGGAAATTCAGCTTTATGAAATATCGCCCGGCCAAACCTGTGTGCAATCAACTCTTGGATTGATGGAAGAGGAAACATATTCCGCCGAAGCCATCTGCGAATCCGCTTGTGAGATTGCCTTCATACCACGCGCTATCTTTTTGGAATTACTTGATATTTCCTCGGGGTTCAGAGGATATGTCTTTGGGTCTTTTTCTGCCCGTTTGCAAAATATGATGGCTTTGCTTGAACAGGTCGCCTTTGTTCGGGTGGAAATTCGGCTGGCGGCGGAACTGTTGCAACAGATAGATGGAAATAATCAGATCCATGCCACCCATCAAGACCTTGCAACAAAAATCGGCAGCGCCAGAGAAGTAGTGTCGCGCCGCCTTGAAACCCTGTCAAAACGCGGATTATTACAGCTTTCGCGGGGGCTTATCACCGTGCCTGACCGGGCAGCACTACAAGAGCTGGCCAAATCGCAATAGGATTTAAGCGGCCTTTTTGCCCCTTGGTGGGCTTTTTTTGAGTATCTTTGTAACAAAGAAGTTTGTGCCTATGTCACAGACCTGTCATTAAAAAAGGGTTAAGCGTGCAGGTGAACCGCCAGAATCTGGCGTCAACCAAAGGAAATATCATGTTTAAGAAAAATATCGGCGCAACCGACCGGATTATTCGTATTATGATTGGCGTGGCCCTTATTGCGGCTTATTTTTTGCTGCCAAACCTGCCATTTGGCATTGTGGCATTGCTGGTCGGCATTATTGCCATTGGCACAGCGGCAATCAATTCTTGCCTGCTGTATACTATTCTTGGGCTTAGCACCAAAAAATCCTGAGGAGAACTACCATTAAGAGTGCGTAAATCCATTCAAGTCTAGGCAGGTCGGGAACGACCCGCCTAGACTGCATTTCGTTAGGAGTTTTGGGTGAAAATCACCTCTCCGGATAGGTGAAATCATCGTGTTCGACAGTCTCGTATCCCGCGCCTTCGGCGAAATCTTTGCTTGCGTTATACGCAGTTTCATCGCCACCTTTTGCTGGCAATATCCACTTTAATTTACGCAGTTTAGGAATTTTTATTTTAATTTTTGGTTTTTTCTTTTTGCCGCTGCTACTGCTGCGAGTTTCACTTTCGGCCGGTGCAGCCACGGTTCCATCCACTACAAATTGGCCAATAAAACGTGTCCCCTTGGCTGTCTCTTTCAAGTCTTGAACCACAAAATACTGATTTTGCATTGATTTCTTTCCTTTGTAAATAGTGTAGATATTTGGGATAATTGAAGTTTCCCGCATAGATTTAAACATATATTACCCTGCAATAAAAGCCTGTAATTACATCAGGGTATGCGCCCCTTACCGCCTAAAACTGATCTTTTCAGGCCGGAAAAAAACTGGTCGCCTCCAATTTTCCGGCTTGATAACAATTCAGGTTAAATACCGCTGAGGTGTCGTAAATATCCAATATACGCCCCGAATAGCAGGGTAGTATTCGAAATACATTTAATTTTCAGGGGCTAATATGAAATTCAAATACACAATTCTTTATGTTGAAAACGTTCGCAAGACGCTGGATTTTTACGTCACCGCCTTTGGCTTACAGCAAAAAATGCTGCATGAAAGCGGGGATTATGGCGAGTTGGACACCGGTTCAACGGTGCTGGCGTTTTCCTCGCTTGAACTGATGGAATCGCTTAGCAAAGCCCCTAAAAAGGCACGGCTTGATGCTCCCGTTTTCGAGATTGCTTTTGAAACCGACAATGTAGAAACGGCATTGGAACAGGCGATCCAAGCCGGTGCAAAACCGGTGCAACCCGCCACGCAAATGCCATGGGGGCAAACCGTTGGCTATGTCAGCGATCAAAACGGTTTTCTGATCGAGATTTGCACCAAGGTCAGCCCATGAACCCCGACCCGAAAATCCAACAGTTTCTGGAGGATACCAGCATGGCATCGCCCGAAAAATACACCATTTTGCAAGCTGCGCGCGATATTGTTTTTCAACAGCACCCCGCCATTTCCGAGCGGTTTATCTATGGCGGCATTATGTTTTCTCTGGGTAAAGATTTTGGCGGGATATTTGCCAGCAAACACCATGTTTCATTTGAATTCAGCCAAGGGTATTTGTTGAATGACCCCGATAAACATCTGGAAGGTGCCGGAAAATTTCGCCGTCATCTAAAGCTTTGCCAACTGAAAGATGTCAGCACCAAGAATGTGGCTGGTTTTGTTAGCCAAGCCATGGAATTGCTGGATCAGCAATAGCCTTTGACCCTTAACTGGGCGACGATATCTGGTCTGGCGCGTAATTTCAAAGGCGACACCCCGAACCAGCGGTTAAATTCACGACACATATGGGCCTGATCCGCATAGCCCGCATCTTGGGCGGTTTGGGCAAGATCACCCAAAAGCACCGCGCGCGCTGCTTTTCGTGCCCGCGCCATGGATAACCAAGCTGCCGGGCTGCGCCCTGTTTTTACGCAAATACGTTGCAATTTGCGTGGGCTGACACCAAGGCTGGTGGCGGCTATTCGGACCGTTGGGCTTATGGCTATACATTCCAATGCCTCCTGCACATCTTGTGAAAGCGCGGTAAATTCATTGACTCGGTCGGTAATATCCCCCTGCATATTCAGAGGGTTAACAGCGCTTAACAAGCCGCGAACATCCACCGAAACCCCGGGCTGTAGCCGATAGCCTTTTAGGTAGTCTCCGGCGTTAATATTTACCGAATAGGCGGTGTCATCCAGCGAAGTCACCTGCCAATACGGTTTTTCACCTGCGGCAGCCCAGAATAATAAATCCCTGCAACCGTCTGGAATCACAACAGAAAAACCGTTGTCTTTGGCTGTAAATTCCCATTTTTGCAGAACATTCACAACATGTCTTTCAGATAAAATCCCGTATAACTGGCCTCGACTTCGGCCACCTGCTCCGGTGTTCCCGTCGCGACAATCTCACCGCCCAAATCGCCGCCCTCGGGGCCGATATCAATGACATGATCGGCGGTTTTGATCACATCCAGATTGTGCTCGATCACGATCACCGTATTGCCTTGATCCACCAATTCATGCAGCACTTCCAACAGCTTACGCACGTCTTCAAAATGCAGTCCTGTCGTGGGTTCATCCAGAATATACAAGGTGCGACCGGTTGATCGTTTGGACAGTTCTTTTGACAATTTCACCCGCTGGGCCTCGCCGCCAGATAATGTCGTCGCCTGTTGGCCAACTTTTATATACCCTAAAC
>JAKITE010000095.1 GCA_021648225.1 Paracoccaceae bacterium | reverse complement strand
ATGGTGCCAACGCCGGATTGGGCCACAAGTTTCACACAAACCTTGGCGCGCGGGTTGATTTGTTTGAGGTCATAAATAAGCTGGGCCAGATCCTCGATACTGTAAATATCGTGGTGAGGCGGTGGCGAAATCAGGGTGACGCCCTCGGTTGAATGACGCAATCGCGCGATTAATGCGGTAACCTTGATGCCGGGCAATTGCCCGCCCTCGCCGGGTTTGGCCCCTTGGGCGACCTTGATTTCCAGCTCCTCGCACTGGTTCAGATATTCGGCGGTAACGCCAAAACGGCCTGATGCCACCTGTTTGATCTTGGCGGATGGATTATCGCCATTTGGTTCAGGCACAAAATGGGCCGGGTCTTCGCCGCCTTCGCCAGAATCGGATTTTGCGCCAATGCGGTTCATGGCCACATTCAGGGTTTTATGGGCCTCGGGCGACAGCGCGCCAAGCGACATGCCCGGCGTGACAAAACGCTTGCGAATGGTCGTGATGCTTTCGACCTCGTCCACCGAGATCGGCGCGGCATTTGGTTTGAAATCCAGCAAATCCCGCAGATGGATCGGCGGGGCCGATTGCATCATTTTGGAATATTGCTTCCAAAGGTCATAGGAATTACGATCACAGGCCGATTGCAGCAGGTGCATGTTGGAGGCACCCCACGCATGGGTTTCACCGGATTTTCGCAATTTATAAAACCCGCCAATCGGCAAAACATCCGTGCCAGACAGCCAGCCTTTGGTGTGAACCGCGCTGATTTTTTGCTGAATACCGGCCACACCAATGCCGGAAATCCGGCTGATCATGCCGGGGAAATATTCGGCCACCATGGCGCGCGACAGGCCCACGGCCTCAAAATTCAAGCCGCCGCGATAGCTGGAAATCACCGAAATACCCATTTTGGACATGACTTTCAGCAGGCCCTGGTTGATGGCCTCTCGGTAATTGTCAATCACATCGGAATGGCTGCCTTCCAGCAAGCCGCGCGAAACACGATCAGCCAAGCTGTCTTCTGCCAGATAGGCATTCACCGTGGTTGCACCGCCACCAATCAGCACCGCAAAATACTGTGGGTCGATGCACTCGGCTGACCGCACGTTGATCGAGGTAAACGTGCGCAAACCTTGTCGAGTCAGCCAGCTATGCACCGCTGAATTGGCAAGAATCATCGGCATCGGCACTGTGGTTTCCGATTGATGCTCGTCGGTCAAAATAAGATGGGTCGCGCCAGCGCGCACCGCTTCTTCTGCCTCCAGCCGGATGCGGGTCAGCGCGGTTTGCAAGGCATTGGTATCTTCGTCACGGGGGAAAGTGCAGTCAATTTCTACCGCAGAATCACCAAAATATTTGATCATCTCGACAAACCGCGCATTGGATACAAACGGGCTTTCCAGCAACAGGGTTTCGGTCTGGGAGCTTGACTGGTCCAGCACGTTTTTCAAGTTACCAAACCGGGTTTTCAGGCTCATCACCCGATATTCCCGCAGGCTGTCAATTGGGGGGTTGGTGACTTGGGAAAAATTCTGGCGGAAAAAATGGCTAAGCGGGCGGTATTTTTCCGACAATACCGCGCTCGGGGTATCATCCCCCATCGAGGCCAGCGTTTCTTTGGCATCCTCGGCCATCGGGTGCAGGATGGATTCCAGCTCCTCCAGCGTATAGCCCGCCGCGATCTGGCGTTTTCGCAGTTCTGCACCACTGAACATAACCTTGGCGGAAATATCCTCTCCCAAATCTTCAAGCACCGTGATTTTGCTGACCCATTCGCCAAAAGGACGGCTGGCGGCCAGCATGTTTTTCAGCTTAACATCGTGCCACAATTTACCCTCGACGGTATCCACCGCCAGCATCTGACCCGGCCCAAGCGCGCCTTTTTCCAGAATATTTGCCTCGGGGACCTTAACCATTCCGGTCTCAGAACCGGCAATAACCAAGCCGTCATTGGTCACGATATAGCGCATCGGGCGCAGGCCGTTCCGGTCCAGCCCCGCGCAAACCCATTGACCATCGGTCATCGCCAGCGCGGCGGGGCCGTCCCATGGTTCCATCACTGCGTTACAATAGGAATACATATCCTGCCAGGCCTTGGGAATGGCGGTGGCCATATTTGACCAGCTTTCCGGCACCAGCATGGTTTTAACCATCGGCGCAGAACGCCCTGCACGCACCATGACCTCGAACACCGAATCCAGCGCGGCAGAATCCGAACTGCCCGCTGCCACCACCGGCTTTATATCCTCGGCTGTGTCACCAAACGCGGCTGACGCCATGCGGATTTCGTGGCTTTTCATCCAGTTGATATTGCCTTTGAGCGTGTTGATTTCGCCATTATGGGCCAGCATCCTGAACGGCTGCGCCAGCCACCATTGCGGGAAGGTATTGGTCGAATAACGCTGGTGATAAATCGCATAAGCCGATTTGAACCGCGCATCCATCAGGTCGGGGTAAAACACCGCCACCTGTTCGGCCAGCATCATGCCTTTGTAAATCACCGAACGACACGACATCGAACAAATATAAAACCCGTTGATCGCAGCCGCGGCCTTTTCGATACGACGGCGGATCACATACAGTTCGCGCTCAAATGTTTCCTCGTCGACGCCTTTGGCATTGGAGATCAGAATCTGTTCGACCTCGGGCCGGGTGGCATTGGCCTTTTCACCCAGACAAGAAACATCCACCGGCACATGACGCCAGCCATAAATATAGTAACCCATGCGCAACACTTCGGTTTCGACAATGGTGCGGCAGGATTCTTGTGCGCCAAAATCGGTGCGCGGCAAAAATACCATGCCCACCGCCAGCAATTCATCCCCCGGGGTGTGGCCGGTGCGCTCCACCTGTTCCTGAAAAAACGGCACCGGAATTTGCAGCAATATGCCCGCGCCATCGCCGGTTTTGCCATCCGCATCCACCGCGCCGCGATGCCAGACCGCTTGTAATGCCGCAATGCCGTTTTCCACCACATCGCGGCGTGGTTTGCCATCAATCGCCACCACAAGGCCAACGCCACAGGATGAATGCTCATCCGTTTTTGAATACATGCCGGTTTGTTCCAAACGGTCGCGCAATGCGTTTTGGTTATCAACCCAGTTTTGATCAAATTTGGTCATTTTTTATCCTCATCAAAAGTAGCGATAAGTTTTGCAACTTCACCAGATGTCATGCCCTCGACGCCATCGGGGACAGCGTTGGTGTTATTCTTGTAATCGGTGAATAATTCATGGTTCAGCGTCAGGCCGCTGGTGTCGTCCAGCAGACCAACGGGAATGCTGGTTTTGCCAAAATATTTGCTTTTGGTCAGCCGCCACCAAAGGGCCGATCCGCAATTTTTGCAATTGGCGCGTTCGGCAAAATCCGAGCTTTTGTAAACACGGATATGTTCACGTCCAGTGATTTCCAAATCTCCGGTAGGCACCGATATGCCGTGATAAGGCCCGCCAACCCAGCGCTGGCAATCTTTGCAATAACAGGCCGAAAATGTATCGGGGGTGTTTTTTGCCGTGAATTTCACTGCGCCGCACAGGCATCGTCCGGTTCTATCCATGCTCATTCCGCCGCAACTGTGCTAAGCGAAAGATCAGCAATAATTTTTTCCGCCGCGCCGCGCCCGTCTGCAATGGCCCAGACCACAAGGCTGGCGCCGCGCACAATATCGCCCACCGCATAGACATTTGGCAGCGAGGTTTCATAACTACTGAAATCCGCTTTGACCGTGCCCCAACGGGTGATCTCCAGATCAGGCGCGTTAAACATTTCCGGCAGGTTTTCCGGCTCGAATCCCAAGGCCTTGATCACCAGATCAGCCTCTTCAACATAATCGCTGCCCTCGATTTCCTCTGGCGCGCGGCGGCCTGTGGCATCGGGCACGCCAAGGCGCATTTTGGCCACCATAACCCCTGAAACCGTGTCATCACCGGCAAAGCCTTTTGGCGCTGCCAGCCAGACAAATTCAACACCTTCCTCGATGGCATTTTGGGTTTCGCGCATACTGCCCGGCATGTTTTCACGGTCACGCCGATACAGGCATTTCACCGATTTGGCGCCTTGGCGAATGGCGGTTCTAACGCAATCCATTGCCGTATCACCGCCGCCGATCACCACCACGTTTTTGCCGCTGGCGTCCAGCTCGGCAATATCCACATCATCGCCAAAATTCAGATGGTTCGAGGTGGTCAGATAATCCAGCGCTTTGACAATACCCTTCAGCCCAACCCCCGGCGCGGCCAGATCACGGGATTTATAAACACCCGTGGCGATCAGCACCGCATTGTGCTTTTTATGCAGCGCATCAAAGGCAATATCGCTGCCGATATTGCAATTGGATATGATTTCAACGCCGCCATCCGTCAGCTGTTTGATACGCCGCATCACCACGTCTTTTTCCAGCTTGAACCCCGGAATGCCATAAGTCATCAAACCGCCAGCGCGGTCATTGCGGTCATAAACCGTCACGCCAAATCCGGCACGGCGCAGCACATCGGCCGCCGCCAGCCCACCGGGGCCGGCCCCGATAATACCGATGGTTTCAACACGGTCCTGCATGGGGGCAATCGGTTTGACCCAGCCCTGATCCCATGCGGTATCACTTAAATATTTTTCCACCGCGCCAATGGTCACGGTTTCATGGCCCGATTGTTCGATCACACAATTGCCTTCGCATAGCCGGTCTTGCGGGCAGATACGGCCACAGATTTCGGGGAAGGTATTGGTGGCTTGGGAAATTTCATAGGCTTCTTGCAAACGCCCTGTGGCGGTCAGGTGCAGCCAGTCGGGGATGTTGTTTTGCAAAGGGCAATGGGTTTGGCAATAGGGCACACCGCACTGGCTGCACCGGCTGGCCTGTTCGGCGGCTTTGGCGGCGGCAAATTCTGCATAGATTTCGCGGTAATCCTTGGCCCGCACATCGGCCGAACGTTTTTCGGGCATATCGCGCGCCACATCCACAAATTTCAACATCGGTTGCTTTGCCATAGAATTATCCTGCTTTCTGGTCCGAGATATGTGTTTACCCACAGATTCGCCCGCCATAAAGACAGCAATACTTACCTAATTGCAAGTTTTTGGGGTAAATTTAAAATATTTTTCAAAACCTACCCAAATTTAGGTAAGCACACGTAGCCTATCTTTGAAAATTCTTTGCTTGCACAATTGCTTTTTCTTGCAATGATGCGGCATGACAACAGATCAAATTCTTCTCTTTAGCCTGTTTGCAGGCGTTTTCGGAATGCTTTTATGGGGCAAATGGCGCTATGACCTTGTGGCGTTTTCAGCCCTGTTGATTGCGCTGGTATTGGGCTTGGTAAATACCGATCAGGCTTTTTCGGGCTTTGGCCATCCGGCCACCATTATTGTGGCGCTGGTTCTGGTGATTTCACGCGGCTTGCTGAATTCGGGCGCGATTGATCTGGTGACCAAACGCATGGTTTCGGCGGGGCGTTCCGTTTCAAAACATATCATTGTCATGAGCGGCGTTGGCGCAATTTTATCGGCCTTTATGAATAATGTCGCGGCCATGGCATTGCTGATGCCGGTCGATATCCAGGCCGCCCAAAAGGCAGGCCGCACCGTGCGAAAAACCCTGATGCCGTTGTCTTTTGCCACCATTCTGGGCGGCATGGTTACCCTGATCGGCACGCCGCCAAATATCATCATCGCCTCGTTTCGCGAACGCGCGGTGGGCGAACCGTTTGGCATGTTTGATTTTGCGCCGGTTGGCTTAACAGTGGCGATTGTCGGGATATTATTTGTGTCCACGATTGGCTGGCGGCTGATGCCCAAACGCGAAGAAACCAAATCCGACAGCGCAGGCCGTATGGATCTGGAGGGCTATGTTGCAGAACTGGTCATTCCCGAAGGCTCCAAAACCATCGGCCAGATGGTGCGCGATCTGTATCCGGCGGCCGATAAGGATGATATCGAAATTCTGGGCGTGGTGCGTAACGGCAAACGGCTGGGTGGTTTTAGCGCGCAAGAAATTTTGCGCGCCGGTGATATGTTGATTGTCGATGCCAATGCCGAAGATATCGACCGGTTTCGCGGCTCTGTCGGGTTGGAGTTTTTTGGCGAACAGCCCAGCGGCGATACCATTACCGGCGGCTTGCAATTGATGGAGGTCGCGGTGCCGGCGGATGCGCGCATCGTCGGGCGCTCGGCGATTTCACTGCGTTTGCGCGCACGGCGCGGCATTGCCTTGCTGGGCATTTCGCGCCAGGGCAAACAGTTTGAAAAGCGCGTGCGCCACGAAAAGGTGCGCGCCGGTGATATATTGCTGTTGCTTGGCCCCCATGATGAATTGCCCGATGTGGTAAACTGGCTGGGCCTGTTGCCCTTGGCCGAGCGTGGATTAAACATCACCCAACACAAACGCGCCTATCTGGCCATCGGTATTTTTGCCGCCGCCATCATGGTTTCGGCTTTTGGCATGTTATATCTGGCCACGGCACTGGCGATTGTGGTGGTGGCGTTTGTGGTGCTGGATATCGTGCCGATTCGCAGTGTTTATGAAAATATCGAATGGCCGGTGATTGTGCTGCTGGGCAGTATGATCCCGCTGGGGGTAGCGCTGGAAAATTCCGGAGGCACCGAAATGATCGCCAACGGCATTACCGATATTACCGCCGGCCTGCCCGCATGGGCGGTGCTGACGGTGTTGATGATTGTGGTGATGACCCTGTCGGATGTGCTGAATAATACCGCCACAGCCGTGATCGGCGGGCCGATTGCGCTGGATGTGGCGAATAAGCTGAATGTTAATCCGGACCCGTTTTTGATGGCGGTGGCCGTGGCGGCATCATGTGCATTCTTGACGCCAATTGGCCATAAGAACAACACGTTGATCATGGGGCCGGGCGGGTATAGCTTTGGCGATTATTGGCGCACAGGCCTGCCACTGGAAATACTGGTCGTGGCGGTTTCTGTGCCGATGATCCTGATGGTTTTCCCCCTGTAACCCTGCAATAGGCAAGATATGAAACTTTTACGTTACGGCCCGAACGGCGCTGAAAAACCCGGTATTCTGGATACTGATGGCAATATCCGTGATCTAAGCACCGTGGTGGATGACATATCGGCAGGGGTTCTGGCCGATGGCAGCTTGGCAATGCTCAGGGGGCTGGATCTGAACACTTTGCCCATTGTCAAAGGCAACCCGCGCATCGGCCCTTGTGTTTCCGGCATTGGCAAATTCATTTGTATTGGTCTGAATTATGCTGATCATGCAGCCGAGGCGGGCATGGACCTGCCCGACGAGCCGATTATTTTTGCCAAAGCAACCTCGGCCATATGCGGCCCGAATGATGATATCGAAATCCCGCGAGGCTCAACAAAAACCGATTGGGAGGTCGAGCTTGGGTTTGTCATTGGCCGCCATGCCAAATATGTCGATGTAGCCGATGCGCTGGATTATGTCGCCGGATATTGTGTGGTTAACGATGTGTCAGAACGGGATTTCCAAATCCACCGCTCCGGCCAATGGACCAAAGGCAAATCCTGCGACACCTTCGGCCCGATCGGCCCGTGGCTGGTCACCCGTGATGAAATCCCTGACCCGCAAAATCTGGCAATGTATCTGGAGGTCAACGGCAAGCGGTTTCAGGACGGTAGCACCAAAACCATGCATTTTGACGTGGCGACAATTCTTAGCCATCTGTCACAATTCATGAGCCTGCACCCCGGCGATATTATTTCAACAGGCACCCCTCCCGGCGTTGGCATGGGCCAAAATCCGGAGGTCTATCTAAAGGCTGGTGATATAGTGGAACTAGGGCTGGAAGGGCTTGGGGTTCAGCGTCAAAAAATGGTGGCGGGGTAAGCCCTAGCTTTCGCTCCACCGATCGAATTCCTCAATAAAAACCTCGCGGATCAGGTCGCGAAGCGCTTCTTTTGAGCCAACCCCAAGGGTTTCTTCGACAATATTCGGTTTTGGCGGCACAACAGGCGCAGCTGGCGGCGCAGGGATTTCTGCATCTTTCAAGGCCAAGTCAACCCGCGCTTCGGGGCGCAGCACCAGCAGTTCAGTCACCGCCAGTTCCCGGTCGGCCGAGTAACGCTTGTTGGTTTCGTCTGACACAAGCTGTCTAATTTCGGTTAGAATATCCGAAATAGGCATATCATCTGCGTTTTTATATGGTTCTTCCAACCGAATCTCCGGCGATGCTGGTTTGTGTCTACGTTAAGTATATCACAGCCGCACCAAGGGACAACAACCCGGAATTTCCTGATTGCAACCCAAAAACTGCTGACATATATAAACGCCTATGCACCCGTAGCTCAGCTGGATAGAGCGCTGCCCTCCGAAGGCAGAGGTCTCGCGTTCGAATCGCGACGGGTGCACCAATCTTTTCAATGGGTTACGTGTATTTCGGCTTGCTGTCGAATGGACGTTTTCCAGAATAATTCCAGATACCCCCTCTAAAGCAAGCCAAACGCGTACAATTCGCGTACAGGGCTTTTTGCCCAATGAGGTGATGCCATGAGCTTTCATGTTGCCTCGATTTGCACCGACCACAAATTCGGCTCAGCCCCGCGCAAACAAGTCATCACCTTTTTAGCTGACAAAGCGAGCGACGATGGCTCTGGGGTCTGGTGTTCCAAAGGAACCGTCGCTAGATGCACCGAGTTGAGCAAAAGCACGGTGAAGCGGGTGTTCCAGCAATTCCTTAATGAGGGCGTTTTGATTGAGACTGGAAAGCGCAAAAACAAAAATGGATTTACAGCGACGTATTGCATCAATCTCGACAAAGTTTTGGAGTTGCCGCTGACAAAAGAAGAGCCAGAAACAACCGAGTTCACAGTGACCCCCGTTCAGGGTGAACCCCCAAGAGGGGTCACAGTGAACCCCCAAGGGGGTTCACCACGAACCCCAAACCATCCTTTAACCATCCTTGAACCACCTACGCGCAAGCGCGCAGGAGCGGAGGAGGATTTTTCTTCGAAAGAATTTGAACTTGTTTGGGGCGCATTTCCCGAAGACCGGAGGCGGAATAAGGAAACCTGCCAGCAGATTTTTGCGGAGGCGATATCGCAAGGGGTAGCACCGGAGGACATTCTCGCAGCGGTTCAGGCTTACGCCCAAACCACGGCAGGCTACACGCGCGGCAAAGTCAAATTCTCTGATAATTGGTTTCGCGGCGCATCTTGGGAAGGCCATGTGGCGGCACGAACCGAAGAGGAAAAAACCAACGAGTTGGTTTTGCAGCACTCGTTGGCGCGCTGCAAAGACTGGATCGTAAACCGCAACCCGATGTGTATGCACATCACCAAAGCCCAGATTGAAGCGCTGATTGCCAATGGCGATGTCATCCCATCAATGCTGATTGCAGCAGGGATTGAACGATGAGGTTTAACATGTGCATAGGGAATTCAGGTTCGCTTAGTGTCAGTGGCCAGCATACTTTTGTGGCCACGCGATGCTTTGGCTGCCAAAAGGCTGGCGATGGGTGGCTGCGCCTCCCCTTCGAACCCCTCAATCGGCTTGCAGCCGATTCAAAGGCAAAGCCTCCCCACAGAGGCGGGAGCCGCTCATGTGGGTAAAGCTTCGCACCACCCCAGAGCAGCGCGCCGCGTGGTATGCCAAAGCTGAAGCCAAGGGCGTCAATTTTTCGGAGCTGGCCCGCCAAGCGCTGGACGGCATTACCGTGCGCCGCCGCGCCCAGCTGCGCCGCATTGATCCCGCCTTGCTTCGGCAGTTGGCGCGGCTTGGCAACAACCTCAACCAGCTTGCTCGATGGGCGAACCGCGATCAGCGCCAAGCTAATTCCTTTGCCATCACGGCCCAGCTGGTCAGCATTGAGCGTGAGCTTGCAAAACTGCGGAAAGCCTATGAGGTGCGTGATGCTGATTAAGTTCTTTGGCGGCGCTGGCAGTGGCGGCGGCATTGCCAACTACCTTGTGGACCCCGACCGCGCAGGCCGCGAAGACGCAGCCCCCGAAGTCGTGCGCGGTGACATTGAGCAAACCCGAGAGCTGATCGACAGCACTGACCGGAAGTGGACCTATTCAACAGGCGTGATTAGCTTTGCCCCCGAGGACCGCCCCACCGAGGCCCAGCAGGACGCCCTCATGGATGATTTTGAGCGCTTGGCCTTTGCGGGGCTAAAGCGGGATCAATACGACATCACATGGGTGCGCCACAGTCACACCTCGGGCGGGCGGGTGGAATTGCATTTCCTGACGCCACGCACAGAACTCTCCAGCGGCAAGGCCTTCAACATTGCACCCCCAGGATGGGAGCGCTCATACGCCCCGCTGAGAGACGCCTACAATTACGAAAACGGATGGGCGCGGCCTGACGACCCCGCGCGCTCCAGAACCCTTCAGTGGACGCCTGAGCGCACTGAGCGAGGGGATGCCCGCGAGGCCATCACGGCGTATCTGGAAAGCGCCATTGTCACGGGGCAAATAATTGACCGCGACGGCATTGTCAGCGCCCTCACCGAGGCCGGATATGAAACCCCAAGATTGGGCAAAAACTACATCACAGCGCTTAACCCAGAAACAGGCGAACGCTGGCGATTGAAAGGACGGATTTATGAGAAAGACTGGACCCGCGACGAAGAACTTGACCGAACAACTGCAAGAGACGGTCAGGCGGCAGAGGGAGGAGATCGAGGCGGCGACCCAAGACGAGCTGCAATCGCTCGTGAGCGGCTTGAGGCAGTCATCCAGCGTCGCGCTCGATGGGTTGAGGCGCGATATCCTGTCCCAGCTCTCGGTAATCCTGAGCGAGGTGACGACGCGCCGGATGTTGATGAACGAGGAGCTAGCGGAGATACGCAAAAGCCCGAGGCGGCTGATCCTGAGCAGCGTGGCGATAGCAGCGACGATAACCGCGATCTTCTGGTCCGGCCCGAGCCTGTGGATGATGTGGCAGCTGGGCAACGTGACAGTGCAGAGCGCCGAGAACGGGACGTTTCTGATCCTGCCTCCAACGGCGCAGACGGGCTGGACCTGCGGCGGCAATCCCTGCGTGAAACTGAAGGAGTAAGCGATGAACAATCTAACCCAGATCGAAAAGGCGCTGTTGAAAGAATTCGAGAGCTTGGCCGCAACATTC
>JAKITE010000094.1 GCA_021648225.1 Paracoccaceae bacterium | reverse complement strand
TATGCGCGAAGACTGAAGACACTCAAAGGCCTAACCCCGTTTGAATACATATGCAAAATCTGGACATCAGAACCAGAAAGATTCACAATAAACCCAACCCACCACAAGCTGGGACTATACAGCTAGGGTCGCGATCGGTGCGTGGGGACCACGCACCCTACGGGAAAAGTTAACCGCCAAAACCCAAGTAATTTTTCTATAAGTTTTGTATAAGTTTTCCATATGCCGCGTGGCGCTTTGTCGCCAATTGGTTAACGGCCTCTGATCCGTGGGTCTAGCGCGTCGCGCAAGCCGTCTCCAATGAAATTCACACTTAGCACCGTTAGCGAGATCGCAAGCCCCGGCCAGATCACCCGTGAGGGCGATTGCTGGATATAGGTGGTGCCATCAAATAGCAGCCGCCCCCATGTCGGGAAATCCGACGGAAAGCCGAGGCCCAGAAACGATAATGCGCTTTCGGTAATAATCGCCGTGGCCACGCCCAAGGTTGCCGAAACCATAATCGGCGACATGATGTTTGGCAAAATATGGCGCAAGATTATCCGCCGTGACGGCGTGCCGATGCTGTTGGCAGCCAGAATGAATTCGCGCTCTTTCAGGGCCAGCACATCGCCGCGCACAATCCGTGCAGTTTGCATCCAGCTGGTGATGCCGATGATAAATACAATCAACAGGAAAATGCCGGTTTCCGGGCCAAAAGCATTCCGCAATGTGTCGCGAAACAACATGATGATCACCAGCAGTAACGGCAAAATAGGCAGGGCCAGAAACAGATCGGTCAGGCGCATCAGCGGCCCGTCGACCTTTTTGAAATAGCCCGCCAGCACCCCGATAAATGTGCCAACCACCAAAGACAAAAGCATGGCCGAAAGGCCAACCGCCACTGAAACCCGACCGCCATGGATAAGCTGCGCCAGCAGATCACGGCCCAACTGGTCGGTGCCCAGCGGATGTTTCCAGCTTAAGCCCTGATTTTTATCACGGATATCCAGAAATTGGGGATCAATGGTCCATAAGTATGGTCCGGCGGTGACGCCAAACAGGATGATAGCAAAAACAACCATCCCCAGCATTGCGCCTTTATGAGTGCGAAACTGCACCCATACATCCCCCCATAGCGAGCGGTTTTTGCTTTGTGTGTTTTCGTCTTGTGTGGCGGTATCAGTCATAACGGATCCTCGGGTCTAGCAGGCCGTAAAGAATATCGGCCACAAGATTAAACAATACGATCAGCACCGCAAAAATAAATGTTAGCGTCTGGACCAGCGGAATATCGGCGCCTTGAATGCCGATGATCAGCAATTGCCCCAGCCCGTTAACCCGGAAAATCTGTTCGGTAATGATGGCGCCGCCAAATACCTGCGGCACGCTAAGCGCAATTACCGTTACCACCGGAATCATCGAATTGCGCAACACATGCACCAGCAAAACGGTTTTTTCCTTCAGGCCTTTGGCGCGGGCGGTGCGCACATAATCCTGTGACAGGTTATCCAGCATCGAGGCCCGCATGAACCGGCTTAGCTGGGCTGCATTATAAAGCGCCAGCACCATCACCGGCATGATCATCTGCCGGACCTGAAGCCAGAAATTACCCCAGCTATCAACCACCAGCGTGGTGTCGTAAATCGAGGGCATCCAGAACCAGCTATCTTGATCTATCCAGACCGAAAAGATCACAATCAGCAAAACCCCGGTAAAGAAGGTCGGAACCGAAAAGCCGATCATGGAGATAAATGTGCCGATCTGGTCAAACCAGCTATATTGTTTATAGGCCGAGATCACCCCGATGGGCAGGGCAATCAGAATGCCGACCACATAAGACATGCCAACCACCCACAGGGTTTGGGGCATGCGCTCAACAATCAGGTCAACTACCGGCGAGCGGGTAGACCAGCTGCGCACCCTTGTGCGGTTTTCGCAATCGCCGATACACCAGTCAAACCATTCATAAAACAGGTTCAGCGGTTCGTTGATGAAAAACTGGTTGCACCATAACAGATAACGCACATACATCGGCGCATCCAGGCCAAGGCTTTTGCGAATGTTTTCGCGCACCTCGGGGGGAATGGTCATCGGCAGATTGCCGGTGGGGTCATTCGGGGCCATATCCAGAATAAGGAAAATGACAAAGCTGATGAACAAAAGCGTCGGGATCGTGAAAAGCAATCGCCTGATGGTATAATTCAGCATTTAACGCCTCGGTACAGTAGCTTGGATGAAAGAAATAAAGGGGCCTCGCAAATATGGCGAGGCCCCCAAAATCGGTTTGATTATTCGCTGCGGGTCCAGTCAGCAGCGTTCCACATTTCGCTATCCCATGTGTTCAGGATAACGCCCTGAAGGGAATTGGCATGTGCAGAAACACGACCACGGTGAACCAGCGGGATCATCGCGCCCTCAGACATCAGCATGTCGTTCATTTCACGAACGATACGCGCACGGTCCTCGATTGCGGCGGTGGTCGACAGTTCGGTCGCCAGTGCATCATAAGCAGGGTTACAATAGCGCGGCATGTTGCTGCCCAGCCAATTGTTTTCCGGATTAGGAATTTCCGCACAGGTCCAGCTATTCATATAGGCCTCGGGATCGGTGCCATCAAACAGGTTGGTATACATTTCGATATCCGCAAAGAATTTCTGGAATGTATCCGGGCTGGATTGATCACCACCAAAGAACACCGCAGCGTCGATGTTTTTCAGCTCGGTTTCAACACCGATTTCTGCCCACCACTGCTTAACCAGTGCTTGGGTATCCTGGCGAACTGCATTGGTCGAGGTTTGATACAGGATCGACAGACGCACGCCGTCTTTGGCGCGAACCCCGTCGGAACCCATTTCCCAGCCAGCATCGTCAAGGATCTGGTTGGCCAGATCGATGTTCTGCACAAGACATTCGTCATTGGCAGTAGACGCATAGATTGCCGGTGCCGGAACCACATTACAGGTTGCGGTGCCTGCTTTGCCATAGCCGACTTCGGCCAGCAAATTACGGTCAATCGCAATGCTTAATGCGCGACGGACTTCGGCAAATTGCAAGAACGGGTGCGGACCACCCTCGGTTGTCGAGCGAAGATCGCCCAGATCAGCGGATGGATTGGTCATGTTGACCATCATGCGCTCAACCGAGGTGCCGTAAGATGAAATCACGGTGCCATTGCCGGCTGCTGCCATATCGGCCAACACGCCCGGGTCGATTTGCAGGTTCCATGCATAGTCGAATTCGCCGGTTTCAAGAACCGCACGACCAGCAGATGCCGCATCGCCGCCACCCTTGAAGGTCAGACTGGCAAATGCCGGCTTGCTCGGGTCACGATAGTTGGGGTTGGCAACCATGGTAACCACGTCATTGGCGCGGAATTCATCAACCATAAACGGGCCAGTGCCGATCGGGTTAAAGTTTTGCTCGGTGCAGTTCGGGGCCTCGGCGCCAACACAATTCGCAAATTGCGCAGCCTGAATGATCGGGCTTGTGCCACCTACAAACGCACCATAAGGGAATGGTTTTGGTTTGGTGAAGGTGATGGTAACGGTCAGGTCATCAACCGCAACAACCGATTCAATATCGGAAAACGAGGTCAGTTGCTGGCAACCGCCATCGGGGTTCATGCAATATTCAGCAGTGAACACAACATCGGCCGAGGTGAAATCAGTGCCGTCGGACCATTTGATGCCAGGCGTGATGTTCCAGGTGATCGAGGTCAGGTCTTCGGCAACGCCGCCGTTTTCTACGGTCGGGATTTCCGTGGCCAGCCATGGAATCATGTTGCCTTGTTCGTCATAGCGCGCCAATGGCTCGATGATCAGGTTTGATGCATCGATATCTTTGGTGCCCCCGGACAGGAACGGATTAAGGATGGAAACGGCTTGCCAATAGATGATATTGACATTGCCGTCGCGGCCCTGTGCTTCGTGGCTGCCGGCATAAGCTGCCGAACCAGTCACCAGCGTGGCGCTTAGCGCGCCGGCCAGAATATGTTTCATGTTCATTTGCGAGTTTCTCCTCTGTTGCAAATTTTGATTATCGCGCGGTTGGCCCGCATCTTTATTCTATTAAGTGACAAGCGGCGAAGTGACCTTCGCCAATTTGCCGCCATTCGGGTTCGTCTTTATGACAAATATCTATTGCCACCGGACAACGGGTGCAAAAATTGCAGCCCTTTGGCGGGTTGGCAGGGCTGGGCACATCGCCTTGCAGAATAACGCGGTCAATATTGCCGGCCTTGGCCGGGTCAGGATGGGGCACCGCTGACAAAAGCGCTTGGGTATAGGGGTGTTGCGGGTTGGTATACAGGGTTTCTGAATCGCCAAGCTCCACCAGTTTGCCCAGATACATCACTGCCACACGGTCGGCCAGATGGCGCACCATCGACAGATCATGGCTGATAAACAGATAGGTAAGGCCCAGTTTTTCTTGCAAACCTTCCAGCAGGTTAACCACTTGGGCCTGAATGGAAACATCCAGCGCGGCAATCGGTTCGTCGCAAACGATAAATTTCGGGTTGAGCGCAAGGGCGCGGGCAATGCCGATACGCTGACGCTGGCCACCGGAAAATTCATGGGGGTAACGATCCGCAAACCGGCGCGCCAGACCCACCGCATCCATCAATTCGTCAACCCTTGCGCGGCGCTCATGCTTGGTCATTTTGCGATGCTCGTATAGCGGCTCGGAAATGATCGACCCAACGGTCATGCGCGGGTTCAGGCTGGCTTGTGGATCTTGAAAAATCATCTGCATTTCGGGGCGTTTGGCGCGCAATCCGCCGCCCGTCAGGGTGGCAATATCCTGACCGTCCAGTTCGATTTTGCCGTCTGTCACCTCATACAGGCGCAACACACAGCGCCCGGCGGTGGATTTACCGCAACCGGATTCGCCAACCAGACCAAGGGTTTCGCCCTCCATGATCTCGAAACTGATGCCATCCACGGCTTTGACCGCGCCAACCTGACGTTTCATAATGCCGCGAAGAATCGGGAAATGCATTTTCAGGTTATCAACCTTGAGCAACGGTTTTTTGGCTTCGTCAAACATCGGCGGCATTCCCTGTTTTGGCATCCCACCAACAGGCGACATCATGGTTTTCACTAATATCGCGGCGTCGGGGGTTTTCTTTCAGGCAGCGGTCAAATGTATGGGTGCAGCGGGGGGCAAATTCGCATTTAACAGGTGCCGCGCCAAGCGCGGGCGGCTGGCCGTCAATGCTGCGCAAGCGTTTGGCGCGGGTACCCGACATATCGGGCAAGGTTTCCAGCAAGGCGCGGGTATAGGGGTGTTGCGGGTTCTGGAACAATTCCGAGACCTCGGCATGTTCAACAATCTGCCCCGCATACATCACCGCCACACGATCCGCGATTTCGGCAATGACGCCCAAGTCATGCGTGATCCAGATAATTGCCATGCCCAGTTTTTGGCGCAGCTCTTTGATCAGCTCGATAATCTGGGCCTGAATGGTTACATCCAGCGCTGTCGTCGGTTCATCCGCGATCAGAACTTTTGGGTCACAAGCCAGCGCAATGGCGATCATCACCCGTTGGCGCATACCGCCGGAAAACTGGTGCGGGTAATCTTTTAGCCGTGCGGCAGCATCGGGAATGCCCACCAGCTCCAGCAATTCAGCGGCGCGGATGCGGGCTGCCTTTTTATTCATATTCATGTGCAGCCGCAGCGGTTCCATGATTTGAAAGCCAACTGTAAATACAGGGTTAAGCGAGGTCATCGGGTCTTGAAAGATAAAGCCGATTTCGCCACCGCGCACCTTGCGCAATTCATCATCGGACATGGCGCGAATATCGCGGCCATCAAACTGGATATCGCCGTCGGTGATTTCGGCAGGCGGCATGGGCAGCAATTTCAGCAAAGACATCATGGTAACCGATTTGCCAGAGCCGCTTTCGCCAACAATGCCCAGCAATTCACCCGGCGCCAGCGAGAAACTGACATGGTTCACCGCATGAACCATCCCGTCGCGTGTGTTAAACACGGTTTTGAGATTTGCCACGTCTAAAATCGTGGCGCGAGCATCTAGCATTCATTCCCTCCCAAGGGACACCGCAGAGCGCGGCAGGCAGTTTTTATCAATTGGTCAAACTTGTATCGTTTGTAACCGCCACTTAACACCAAGATTCGCCGTATAACAATGGTAATTCGTGGCTTGACGTCGCGCAATTCTGGGCACAAGGTGCAACATTCACCAACATAGGCAAGCAATGGCACATATATATACCGCCTTCGAGATGATGGAAAAACTGATCGCTTTTCCGACGGTTTCAAGCGAAAGCAATCTGGAATTGATTGATTTTGTCGAGGATTATCTAGCAGGCCACGGGGTTGAATCGCACAGGGTCTATGACCCGACCGGACAAAAGGCCAATTTATATGCGCTGATCGGGCCAAATGTCGAAGGCGGCGTGGTGCTTTCGGGCCATACCGATGTGGTGCCGGTGGCCGGGCAGGAATGGGATACGGACCCGTTTGTTGTATCTGAGCGCGACGGCAAATATTTTGGCCGCGGCACCTGTGATATGAAAGGCTTTGACGCGATTTGCCTGTCTTTGGTGCCTGAAATGCTGGCGGCAAATATGAAACGCCCCATCCAGATTGCCCTGTCTTATGACGAAGAAGTCGGCTGTGTCGGCGCGCCGTTTATGATTTCGGAAATGGTCAGGAATTTTCCCAAAGCATCGGCTGTGATCGTGGGTGAACCATCCAGCATGAAGGTGGTTAGCGGCCATAAAGGCGCAATCGGGTTTATGACCAATATTCGCGGTTTTGAAATCCATTCATCGCTGATGAATCAAGGGGTTTCGGCCGTAATGATTGCGGCACGGCTGATTGAATGGCTGCGCCTGCGGTTCGAGGAAAACATGAACGCCACGCCAAATGCAATTGACGCGATGTTTGAACCGCCCTTTACCACCTTGCATGTCGGGGTGATCAATGGCGGTTCTGCCACCAACATTACCGCCAAGGATTGCAGTTTTTCCTGTGATATCCGCTGTCCGGCCTCGCAAAGCCCAAGCGACTGGTATGCGCGGTATATGGAATTTGTGCATAAGGTAGAGGCTGAAATGCAGGCCATAATCCCCGACACCTATATCGAGGTGGTGCCCCGCGACGAAAACCCAGCCTTGCGGCCCGAAACAGATGGCGCGGCAGAATTGCTGGCGCGGCAAATTACCGGCGATAATGGCCGGCATGTGGTTAGCTATGGCACCGAAGCAGGGCAATTCCAGCGCGAGGGTTATTCCACCGTGGTTTGCGGCCCGGGTTCCATTGAACAGGCCCATCAGCCCAACGAATTTATCACGATTGAGCAATTCAATGCCGGAGAGGAATTTATCCGGCAGATCATCAAAAAACTCGGAGAATAACATGCCTAAAATCAACCGTTTTGCCGAAATGCACGCAGAAATTACCGCTTGGCGGCGCGACCTGCACGAAAACCCCGAATTGCTGTTTGATGTGGAACGCACGGCAGGGGTGGTGGCCGACAAGCTGCGCGAATTTGGCTGTGATGAAATTGTTACCGGCATTGGCCGCACCGGCGTTGTGGCGGTGATTAAAGGCAAGCAAAACACATCCGGCAAGGTGATCGGCATGCGCGCGGATATGGATGCGCTGCCCATTCACGAAACTACGGGTGTGGCGCATGCCTCAAAGGTTGAGGGCAAAATGCATGCTTGTGGCCATGACGGCCATACCGCCATGTTGCTGGGCGCGGCCAAATATCTGGCAGAAACCCGCAATTTTGACGGCACGGTGGTGGTAATTTTCCAACCCGCCGAAGAAGGCGGCGGTGGTGGCAAGGAAATGGTCGATGATGGCATGATGGAACAATTCGGCATTCAGGAAGTATACGGAATGCATAATTATCCGGGTCTTAAGCTTGGCGAATTTGCCACGCGGGTCGGGCCGCTGATGGCAGCGACCGATACCTATACCATCCACGTAGAGGGTCTTGGCGGCCATGCGGCCAACCCTGCGGCCTGTATTGATACCACCCTTGTGGCCAGCCATATTGTGGTGGCGCTGCAATCGATTGTGGCAAGAAATACCGATCCGCTGGAAAGCGTGGTTATTTCAGTGACCAGTTTTGAAACCGAATCCAAGGCGTATAATGTAATTCCGCAGCGGGTGGAAATTCGTGGGACTTGCCGCACATTGACCGATGAAAACCGCCAGATGGCTGCGAAAAAGGTTAAACTGATTGCTGAAAACACCGCAGCGGCATATGGGGCTAAAGCCACGGTAGATTATGAAATGGGCTATCCGGTGACTAAAAACCATGCCGCCCAAACCGAAATTGCCGCCCAGGTGGCGCGGGATGTGGCGGGGGATAATATGGTTAATACAGATACGCCGCCGGTGATGGGCGGAGAGGATTTTTCCTATATGCTGGAATCGCGCCCGGGGGCGTTTGTGTTTGTCGGTAATGGCGATACCGCCACGCTGCACCATCCGGATTATGATTTTAACGATGATCTGATCCCGATTGGATGTTCCCGACCTGTATATTCGTATCCATAATTGTATTGCCCATATTGTCGAGGATGATCACATTGGTCACACCGTAGCCGCGCCCGAGAACAAACAATAGGGTTGGGGAGTGAACGGAGACATCCGCGATTGCCGGATTACCAACAATAATCGCTGCGGCTGGTGCAGGGAGCCGCATAATTTGCGTTTTGTTGAGTGCCACAGAAAAATCTTCTGTCGCGGAGAAGTCCCCGGCAAAGGCCGTTTGTGGTAATAAAGCGGAAAAACACAGGCCAGCAAAGCCGACAGTGATTGCACGAGAAACGGATGTGATGAACTGTTTTGACATTGGGTGTTCCTTTAATATTTAGGTGTTAATACGCTGATGTGGTGAATGAACCGTTTAAAAAACTGCCGAACTGCTCTGACAGCGACTAAATTAGGTATCTAGATATATAGGTTTGGGTTTAATTGCTTCTTGGGGTGATTTTTACCAAATTTTTACCGTGTCTTTTATCAGGTTGGTAAAACGTCTGTCTTATGTTGCGGTTATCAGGGATTGTCCTGAAAAAGGGAAAACCCTTATTTTAATGCATACGTGGGAGTTAGTTATGCAAAATTTTGTTACTCGTTTTAAGAACGACGAATCCGGTGCTACCGCCATTGAATATGGCCTTATTGCTGCTTTGATTTCTGTTGGTATTATTGCTGCCGCCACATCTTTGGGCGACAACATTGCTACGAAATTCAACACAGTTTCACTGGCAGTTGCTAATGCTAGCTAAGCCTAGCAATTAATTTGATATTCTCGCGCAATCGAGGATTTGAATTTACCGCTCTGAACTCTGGTTCAGGGCGGTTTTTTTATGGTTTAAACCAGCCGTTAACTCTGTTTTGCTATCAAGGCATACAAAGGGCTTCCAAAGACCCTAATTTAACTAGTCAGATAGAGGTGAGGGTAGAATGTTCGTGTCATTTTTCATAATTTTAATTGTCGTCGGATGCATGTTGGCAACAGGTTGGAAAGACCTGACCAGCATGACAATACCAAACTGGATCAGTCTGGTATTGGTCGCGGGTTTCTTTATCACGGCGCCATTTGCTTGGCAGGGCTGGGCAGTATTTGGCACGCCTATTTTAGTCGGCCTAGTTTGCTTCTTCATTGGTGTTACCTTGTTCGCATTTGGCCAAATGGGGGGAGGGGATGCAAAACTATTCGCTGCCACATCAATATGGTGGGTATGGGCAGATTTAGGATATTATGCGATATATACGGCGCTGGCAGGCGGGGTATTGACTATACTCATTATTCTTGGACGCAAGTATTTGCCTGAAAAAGCGTTGAAAACAGAATGGTTGCACCATTTATTTAAAGACGAGAAGAAGATTCCTTACGGCATTGCCCTGGCGTTTGGCGCCTTGGTTACCCTGCCGACGAGTGATTTATACCTATATGCAAGTGGAATTGCATGAAAATAACGGAAAAATGCGAAAAAGTTTACACTTATTAACCATGCTTTATCATATGGGACGTTAGATTTTCACAGAAATGGGCTTTAATAAAACCTGCGAGGGGTTATGAACACGAAAAAAATATTATTATTAGGTGGCCTTGGCGTCATTTCTGTTGTCGCATTCTTGCAATTGCAAAAAATGTCAGCGCCAGCTCCGACCGCGCCAGCTGTAGTGGCCCCTGTTGCCGAGGTGGTTTCCAATGTTGAGTATGTGGACATTTTGGTTGCGGCGATGGATATTCAGCGCGGCACGCGTCTGACCTCTGACCATTTACAGTGGAAACCTTGGCCTGCGGAGGCGCTTGAGCCAAATCACATTGATATGCAAAACCAACCGCAAGCGTTGGAAGATTATACGCAAGCTGTAGCGCGCGCAGATATATATGAGGGCGAACCAATTATGCGGCCAAAAGTGGTTCAAACCGGAGATCGTGGCCGGATGGCGGCTTTGTTGAGGCCGGGTATGCGGGCTATTTCAACCCGTATAACTGCCGGCAGTGCTGCGGGTGGCTTTATTCAGCCGGGCGACCGGGTTGACGTGGTTTTAACCACACAATTGCCGCGTTCTATGCGAAAAAACGTAGCAAATACGCAAAATAACTTTGTTTCAAACACGATTTTTGAAAATGTTCCTGTACTGGCCATTGGTCAGACCAGCAATCAAGGTCCCGAAAGTGAAGCATTTGTTATTGGTTCTACGGCGCTCCTAGAGATGTCGCCATCGGACGCTGAAGTGTTAATTGAAGCCCAGTCAAGGGGGGATATTTCTCTTATTTTGCGGGGACTGAACCGCCGGGGTGCAGGTTATGTTCCCAGTGCAGCAACAACAATTCGTGAAAAATCATCTGGTGCAGTCAGGTCGCTGGTTATTTACCGAAATGGCCAAAAACAGCAAGTTTCGATCCAGGGAAACTAAACAAGGAAATTAAAAAAGTGGAAACTAAAATGTCGCCCAAATTTTATAAAGCGCACTATAAAGCATTACTTTATTCGACGGGAATAGCGTTGGCATGCCTCGGTAACCTGTCTTTAACTGCGCAAGCAGGGCCAAGATCCTATGCGGATGTGCGTTCTAATGTGGTGCAGTCCGATTTCTCTGGAACGACCAAGAGGTCCATGCTCATTCCTTATGGCAAAGCGAGCACTATTGATTTGCCAGGGGGTATTGCTGATGTGGTTGTGGCAAGCCCATCTATTGTAGATGCGGTAGTGCATACGCAAACTCGTGTTTTGCTCATTGGCAAAAACCCGGGTCAAACCAATGTTTTCTTTTATGATGCCAGCGG
>JAKITE010000093.1 GCA_021648225.1 Paracoccaceae bacterium | reverse complement strand
GGCTCAGCGCCGCGTTCGAAGCTTGCGATCGCTGTATGAGCGCTCGGATCGCGTGCGTCCCCTCTCATGGTTTGCAAGGGCAAACCACTGCCGGGCAATGGTGCGTGGCGCTGCCGTGTAAAACTTGCCCCATAGTGCTTCCTTCTGATGATCACACATTTGTAGACCACCACAAGATGGGACTAAACACCTAGCGCAGATTGGCAAATGAAACCAGTTTGTGGTTTTGCTCATCCCACAGGTGCAGGCGGGCGCAGGCAAAGCTTTCACGCAGGGTCAAACGATTAATGCTGGCTAGCGCGGTATTTTCACGCAAAACCTCCATCAGGCGGTAAAACGGGATGCGGCTGTAAAGATGATGCACATGATGCACGCCGATATTACCGCTAAACCAGCGCAGCACCGCCGGAAGCACGTAATAGGAGCTGCCGTTAAGGGCTGCGTCGTGCAATTGCCAATCTCCTTCTTTTTGCCATTCGGTTTCTTCAAACTGGTGTTGCACATAAAACAACCACATGCCCAGGGTGGCAGCCACCAGAACCGTAGGCACGAAAATCAGCAAAACGCCGGCCAGCCCGCCTAGCCACAACAACAGCGCCACCGCAGCGATAATGGCAATATTGGTGCCCATGGCGCTTAGCCAGTATTCGCGTGAATTCATCAGGCCAAAGGGCAGGCGGTTTTGCAGGAAAAATAGTAAAAACGGCACCATGCCGAATAAAAACAACGGGTTACGATACAGGCGGTATTGTACCTTTTTGAATTTGGATTGCTGGTTATATTCGCTGACGGTCATTGTGTAAACGTCACCCACCCCGCGCTTGGCCAGATTGCCAGCGTTGGAATGATGAATGGAATGGGTGCGTCGCCACACCTTATAGGGGGTCAGGGTTAACACCCCTAGCCCCCGCCCCAGCCAGTTATTTGCGTGTCGATTGCCAAAAAAGCTGCCATGGCCGCAATCATGCTGAATGATAAAAAGCCGAACCAGAAAGCCGCCATTAAGCAAGGCAATGGCAAAGGCCAGCCAATAGCTGACCGGCAAGGCCAGATAGGCCAGCAGCGATAGTGCAAAAAACGGCAGGATACTGACCGAAAGTTCAAAAAGCGAGCGACCGGTATTTGGTTCGCGGTATTTGGCCAGAATCCGAACCCAGTTACGGGCATCATCCGGGGTTGTTTCAGAAGGCGGCGGTGTTTTCAAAGCTGGAGCAGGGGACATATTGGTTGTCGCGACTTTCAAGATATAAGGCCAATTGGCCCGAGATTGAACGGTTTTTAGCGTTTAGAGGTTAATATTCACCCAACCGTTAAACCCGAATTGCCGAGCCCGCCGCACAGTAACCACTTATTTTACCATAAGTCGATGGACAGGGTGGATTTATCAGCAATTATTACCAATTTTCTGGTCCGGCTTTTTGGTTGGTTCAAATAGGGTTTCCAGAACCGGCAGATACTGGATGCCAACCTTGACAGAATGCCAAAAACGGGCCAGAATTTGGGCTTTAATTCAAAATACTTTCTAAAAACAACTAAATTTATGTTTTCAAGATTGGATTGGCAATGGCTAAGACAAGTCCCGGTGACCTTAAAAAAGCCCGGTGACCTTAAAAAAGCCCGGTGACCTTAAAAAAGCCCGGTGACCTTAAAAAAGAAGGTGAGGAGCTTAAGGCTCTGTTCGCCAAGGTTAAAAAGAAACAACATAATTGCGCGGTTCTGATGGCCAAAGACGGTATTGTTGTTGAAACCCATATCAAGAAATCTCCCGAGGTTTTGTTAAAGCTGGCCAAAAAGGCCGGGGGCATGCCCAAAGGTGCCTGGGGGACCATGACCATGGACGGGCAGGTGATTATTATTGATCCGATCAATGATAAAATCCCGGGCAATCTGACCAAGCTGGCAAAGAAATTTTTCTCGGATCGGGGGCTGAAATTTCGCTTGGAAATTAAAGAACCGGAAGAGGAGGGACGCTCGGCAGCGCCGCAAGAACAAGCGCCGGTTGAGCAAAGCCCTAATGCTAGTGACGAAAGCCAAGATGATGTAAGCAAAGGTCAGGAGGATCCGGGCCAGAAACTGGTTGACCAGCTTGCAGCGGTTCAAAAACAAATTGACGCTTTGCTGGCCGATGGCCAAAGCGTCATGCATTCTGCATTGGTGGATGCGTTGCAAACCCATGAACGGGCAATGGGGGAGGAAAAATTTGACCGTGCGGTTGATACCATGCGGCGTATTGAGGTCGCGCTTGAGGATTACGCGGCTATTTTGGCCAAAAAACTGCCATTGCAAGACCGGATGGATGCCTTGGCCGGGGATATTGAAAAACTGAAATCCAGCGAAAATACGGTTGCAGCAGACGAGGTTACAACCGCCATTCGCGGGTTTGAACGGGCGCTTAGGCAAAGGGAATGGGATAGCGCCACGGTGTTTCTGGACCAGATCAAAACCCATATTAACAGTTTTACCGGGCAAAACCCCGAAGATGAAACCGATGGTTTTGATGAAACACCCGAAACGCAATCCTCAGAAACCACCGAAGAAGCCGCTGATGATTTTGACCCCGTCAAGGCAAAAAGCGACCTTGTCAAACGATTTGCAAATATCAAAGCTGATCTGGGCCAGCTATTAAAAGCCGGTGGTTCGGATGCGGCAAAACAAGCCCGCGAAATGGCGGTGGCATTTGGCAAGCAGATCAAAGCGGCAGATTTTGATGCTGCCCGCGATGCCATTGAAAGCCTGGAAAAATTGGTAAAAGAGGCCACCAGCTCTCCGGAAAAATCGGCGCGATTATCGCGAATTGCCAAGATGAAAAAAGGGCTTGGCGCATTATTATCGGAATTGCGCTGAACCGGCGCGATGCTAAAATTGATTTGCATATTTAAGGAATTACCATGAGCGAGATTCTGGAAAAAATTAATAGCGCCGAGAAAAAAGTCGCGGAATTCAAACGGCTTGCGGCGCGGGTTTATGCCGAAGCAAATACTGATAATTTTATTAATGCAGAGGAAAAAAAGGAAATTGCTTTTGTTGCCAACCAGATCAAATCTGTGCAGGCGGTCATTCAGGAATTAAAAGATGAATTTGCCCGCAACAAAGCAAGCTGGGAAAGCCAGTCGGGCAGTTTTGAAACCTTCAAAAGCCAGCTTTTGGAACTGGTTGAATGGGCAAAACCGGATATTAACCCGGTTGAGAGCAGTGCAGAGCAGTTGTTAAATCTGGTGGAGGAATAACGCTGGCTGGATGCAATTGCGCTGTTGGAAACCCTGCAAAACACCATCACGCCGCTTTTTGATGAATTTCAAATTCAAGCCGCTGCCAAAGCCGTGTTTGAAACGATCAAAGCCGTGTTTGAAACGATCAAAGCCACGGTTGAAACGGCCTTGGCAATTGTTGCCGCAGCGCCATTTCAAAGCAAAAAGGTCAAATCAGGCATAGAAAAAATCACCAGTCGCATTGCTGATACCGCGCAATTGGTGGTGGAATACCAATTTGATCTGACCAAAGAGATTATTGAAATATGTAAGGATGAATTGAAGGTGGTCGAGGATGAAATCCGCCGCCTGCTTGGGTTGAAAACCGAATATGACGATTTGTTCAAAAGCATGGCGCAACGGCTGGGCGATGCACAAGATTCGGCTTTTACCAGCCTTGAAAGCTTGGTTCAGGACATGTCCGGAATGGAGACGCGGATATTCAAGCTGATTGACAAAATTGATTATGATGCCGGGCTGGAATCCCTGAAAACGCTTGGTGCCAATCTGGTTGAATTTGAAAAAAGCTATCTGAAAATTGAATCGGACAAGGCGCTATATGAAGAACGGCTGGATGCATTGCGGCCTGAATTGCTGGATGCAAGTCTGGGTGATTTTATTGAGCTTGACCTGATTCAAAAAGCAATGGCGCAGATCAGGGCGCGCATGGATGCGGCAGTTTTGGCACATAAATACGAACCGGCATTGATTGATCTGGATGCGCTGGTGGTGGCGCTTGCCGAGTATAACGCCGCGCTTTTGATGGCTATTGCCAAACAAACCTACCGCGCCCAATTGGCAGAAATGGAGCCGCGAATTTACGGTGCGTCGGTTTCAAATTATGGCCCGCTGGAAACGCTTTCGGTGGAGATTTTGACCGATCATGACAAAGCCGTTTCTTTGGCGGCATCTAAAGGTTATGCTGGGGCCAGCGCTGTGTTGGACGGGCTTTTGCCAAAGCTGGCCCGCTATTTCAATGAATTACCGCTAAATAAACAGGACGAAGCCCTTTATAACGGGCAAATCACACCGGTTATCGAGCGCTTTAACGTGCTTACCTCCAGTGAATATCCGCAGCTGAATGTGCATAAAAATGATATTACCGCATTGCATGATGACCTGTTGGCTGCGGCTGAACAAAGCGATTATCCAAACGCGGTCAGTAAGCTGGCTGATTTGGTGGCCAGCATGGCCAATGCGGAATTATTGCTTGAATCGCTGAACATCAAACGTGATTTTTATGATGGTGAAATAGACGCAGTGCTGGCGCGGGTAACCAGAATGCAGGACCAAAAATTTGTTGCTTTGGAAACCAGATTTACAGAAATCATCACCGACCGGGACGCAATGGTAAATGCGGCAGCGCAAATGGAGTATCCGCTGGCGGCGGATTTGATGGGTGCGTTATCCATTAAACTGGACGCGGCAGATGTGATTGTTGAGACACAGAATCAATTGCAAACCCGCTATGAATCGGCGCTTGTTGCCATTGCCGAAGACTTGAAAGCGGTTGTGGCATGTGCGTATCCGGAAATGGTCAATAACCGGGATGCCATTATCAAGCTAAACGATGAAATGGTCGAACAGGCAGAACAAACCTATTTTGCGGAGGCATATGAAAACCTGCAAAAAGCAACGGATCTGATCGAAGATTTTATAACAGAAGCAGCGGTTTTGGCAGAAAAAACTGCCAACGACAGTGACATTACCGACGCCGAAAGGGACCGCGCCCGCGACGAGATCATCCAGATCGACAGCCAGATCGGCGATATCGAGGTCGAGATGGACACGCTTGAGGCGGCGCTAACAACCGAGAAGGAGACCGAAACATGACCCCCGCACAGATACGCACCCGCATGGAAACCGCCAGCACCCGCCTGCGCCAATTGCTATCTGATCTGGCAACCAAAGACACGCTGTTGCGCGCTGGCCGCGATGTTAACGGCGACGGCACCTTTGACGAGCGCGATTCAGCCACGGTTGAGAGGGTCCGTGCCCGCACCCAAGACGCCCAGATCCGGATTGATGGTCTGTTGCAGCAGCTTCTCATCGCCGAGGCCGAGGCGGATGGCGCGCCTATTGAGATCATTGATTTTGAGGAAGGTTCCTTTATTGAAGGCAATGCTGATCGCAAACCGTTTGAGCATGACCGGAACCTTTTCAAGACCAAAATCTCGCTTTGGGGGGGGGACCCGAGAATCCCTTAGCCGTATGGTTGGAACAATGAAGGACACAGAAGCCAAAGGCCCCAGCTTTGCGCGGGGTGATATCGTCAGCCTCGCGGCGGCCGCGCTCACGGCCAGCCAGCCGCAATTTGCCGCCGGTCTCGGAATTGCCAACACATTGCTGAACGTTGCGGTAACGGCTTACAAAAAATCACTTCCACCTACGCCGTCATTGCGTGTGATGGAAACCAATTGGCGCGCCGCCATCGACGCCATCAATGATACGGTTGCGAATGCGGCTTTTGATCAAATCGTCAAGGCGTTTCGTTCCGATAATGACATGGACAGTGACGAGCAGTATATTTATTCAACCTTCTTCACTGACTGGAACGACCTGATCGGCAGCTTCGTCGAAGGTAAAACACTGCCGTCCGAGAAAAGTATCAAAAAGGCCTTTATGGCACATATTTTTGCTGAGATGCCCGACGACACCTTTTGGGACATGGACCTTACTTCAGGCACGGTCGAGATCAACATGGAATTTGACATGGACAAGAACAAATTCTCGTTTACGTCGGGATCTGTGGATGACATCACAACAGAGGTGAAGCAGGGCTTATTGGCCGAGCCGGATTTATTCGGCCCGGGCGGCGTTATTTCGCTACCCGCGCCAATCACCTTCAATATCTACGGCGTGGGCGAAGTTACAGGAAAAATTTGCCAGCTTAGACGAGGGTCGAAGACCTCGGGCAACACTGGTTTTGAACTGATGCTAATGCCGATCCACGTTGATACCACGCTGGCCGAGCAGGGGACGTTGTCCAAAATGTTCATGCAGCGAAAGATTTACAGCAACGTTTCGGTCACTCAGGTTCTTAGCTGACCATTTTGTGCTAGGGTCAGGACTCATTGATTGATCCAGAAGATCTCTATTGCTGCGATCTGGATGGCGGACAGGAAGGTATGTGCGCAGCGATCAAAGCGCATGGCGATGCACGGGGTGATGCCGCGCTCAATCATAGCATTACGATAGGCATCCTGACCCCCTCTCGGCAGATTGCCTTGCAATCGCCTGCGGGGCAGTGGAGGGCAAAGAAATTTGGAAGGAAAAGTTCATGAACTGAATTTAACCCGACAAATGCCGCCTGAAAAACGGTAACTGTCAGATTAGGGTCCTGGCCCTAGGTCAGGACCACTACAGATGAATGAAATGGCCAATTCTATATCCAAACCGGGTTTGACCATGCTCTTTTGCCCGCCCGGTCAATAACCGTGATCCGCAGCCATGGTGAGTCTGCCAGCCGCTCTCGGGGGAGGTTGACAGCGGTCATGCTTTCACCATGCTGCGTGACCATTGATGTGCCTTTGCCTTGAATCATAATGGTGGCAGCGGATGTGCATTCAATACGAACGCTGTCATCTGATACCTCGATATTGGTGATCTGCGGGCCGGTGCTGCAATAATATTCACCCGCTATCAACGCCGCCAGCAGCGCCTCGGGCGTGTTTTCTGTGGCCTTGACCATGACCCAGCCGCCAAAGTGGTCCGGCGTGTTGAAATGGGCGTCGTCGGTGGCGGTCAGGTTCAGGTGGCGGCCCTCGTTCAGCAGGCGTTCCAGTGTTACAAAACCTTCGCCGCGATCATTGTCTACCACGCAACCGTGGTTGTAAATTTCCACTGCATGGGCGGCGGTGATGGTGCGGGCGTCGGCCCCTGTCATGCCCGACCAATGGGGGTGGGCGATGGATACATACGCCCCCGCATCCCGGGCGCGCTGGGCAATGCTGGCCGCCGATTCAGACCCCATGACAGGTCGGAAATTTGGCGCATCAGGCGGGGTAAAATCAAGCGGCAGCCCCACAGCGACAAGGTGCCAAAGATGGCCGTTTTCCATGGTGCCGGTATGCAGTTCCGCACCAATAATGGTGGTAAAGTTTTCGTTGCGGCAATCAGCGGTATCGGTGATCGGGTAATCAAACAGCCCGACAAAATGATCGGTCAAAGAAATGAAATCATACCCCTCGGCCTGATAGCGCCGGCAAACCTCTTTGGGGGACAACACACCATCTGAACGGGTTGAATGTGTATGCAGGTTTCCGCGATAAAAACTGCCTTTGGCGGTAAAAAAACGATAGGTCATAATGCGGTCTTTCGATGTTCTTATAAGTTTTGGTTTATTTCATTTTCGGTTCATGTCTTATCGAGATTGACCCAAAAGGAATGATGGTCAAACGCGCTGGTTTTGTTTTGGGTTCTGTTCTGTTCATGATTTGCTGATCCGGTTTTGAAGTCTGTGTTTAGCAAAAGCAAAAACAATGCGGGTTCCGGTTTTTGGATTGGTTTTTGAAAAACAGGTTGCGGAAATTTCCGGTTTGCTCCTTGTCAGGTTCCAATAATCGGGCACAGTGTTCACATTGCTGAGAGCCTGCGTCAAGCGTTTATTTTCCGGGTTGTCCCGCCCATGGCTATAACCGCGCGATACCATAAAACCTGCGGGTTCTAGCGCCGCGATCCTGTTTGCGCCAAAGACCGTGGATTCAATTTTGTGCCGGTTATTGCTGCCATCTTTTCCAGGTGCAGCCGACAGGCGGGTCAAACGGGTTTGGGGGTTCGCCGCCGATGGCAGCACGCGCCGCCTGGGCGCGCGGGTCCGGCACCGCCGCAATCAGCGCGCGGGTATAGGGGTGCATCGGGGCTTCCATCAGGGTTTCGCTATCGGCCAGTTCAACAATCCGGCCCAGATACATCACCGCGATGCGGTTTGAAATATGGTTAAGTGCCAGCAACCCAAGGGTGGATTTGCCCGAGCCGCTTTCGCCAACCAGCCCCAAGGTTTCACCTTTGATCAGGTCCAGCGACACGCCGTTAACCGCATGTGCGACGCGGCGCTTGCCAAACAGCCCTTTGCGCTCGCCGGGAAAGTGGCAGACAATGTCTCGCACTTGCATGATGATTTCGGCTGGTTCACGGTTACGGTCGGGATGGCGGCATTGGGCAGCGCGTGCCATGCGATTTGCCGCCAGCGCGGCGCGCCTTTGGCCTTAGCCGTTCGCATATAAGACTGGCGCAATACCTCAAGCATCGCCGAGCGGGTAAAGCGCGCGATTGATCCTATCAGGGTCAGCCCCAGCGTGGTGGCGGGCAAGATCAGGTGCTGCCATGTGCTGGCTCCGGTCACCGGCAGCCAGCGCAGTTGCAGCGAAAATAGCAAGATAAGTAATAGGGCCATGAAATAGCTAGGCATGGAAAACGACGCCACAGCGGCGGTCATGATGCCCCGGTCCCAAAAAGTGCCAGGGCGGCGATGGCACCAAAAATTACCCCAGCCACGACACTGACGCTGAAGGTCACGCCACCCAGCAGCAAGGTTTTGGGGATACGTTCCATAACAATATCCCACGCCTCGCGGCCATCAAAAAACGAGGTGCCAAAATCACCTTTGAAAATGTCTCGAACATATATCAGGTATTGCTCAAAAATCGATTTGTCGATGCCCCACTTCACCCGGAAAACATCCAGCGTGGCTTCGGGGGTGCCCAGCGAAAATACGCTATATAGCGGGTCTCCCGAGGCGCGCAGCACAAAAAATACTGCGGTCACCACGATCCAGAGGGTAAGAAAACTGCGTAATAATTTGATGAGGATATATCGGGTCATGTTGCGTTCTCGTTATGGGCTGATGCACTTTATGAGCGTGCTGGTGGGCCGGATATGTCCGGCCCACCGATTTGATTTTCAACTTAGCGGTTGTCGCTTACGTTGCCGGCGCGAAAGTCCATATAGAAGAAAGTATATGGCTGCCAATCAAGGTCTTTACGCACCCCGTAAGCCTCGACCGGGCGATATAGCGGGATCGCAGGAACCAGTTCGTCCCAAAGATCTGATCGGGTGGTAATGACGTGATGATGTCATATTCACCGGTCAGCAAACCAGCAATACGCGCTGAATTTTCCGGCACCTCAAGGAAGGTGATGCTGTTTAGCGGCGGTGTTTCGCCCCAATAGCCATCAAAAGCGTTCAATGTGACCGATTCGCCGGTTACCCGGCCGCCCCACATGTATGAGCCGGTGCCAACTGGCTCTCGGCCAAACACTTCCATGCCAACACTTTCGTAATAAGCCTGAGGATAAATCTGGCCCATCACAGTGGCCAAACGTGCCAGCAAGGCCGGATCAGGGTTTTTGGTGGTGACCCGCACAATGCTATCATCAATCGCCACAACACTGGCAATGGTGGGGTTTGCGCGATCGAGGATTCATGAACCGACTTGAATTTCTGACCGGTATAGCCGCTGTTCATATGCCGTCGAATGGGCGAGGGCGTGCGTTTGGTTAAGGTATGCAGACAGGGAATTGGTTTTTCAGCATCGCTCGGAAGCCACCAAAGCGGGGTTCCGTCTCGTTGGGCGCTGACCACCGGAATCAGCGTTTCGCAACCCAAGTTTAGCGCAGAAAACATTTTCTTGTCGATGTTCAGCCGGTGTTTGGGGTCTTCGTAGCAGACAAATAAAACAACGGCGTTTTCTTCGATAGCGGTGAAATAATCCTTGACCCTATCAAATTCGGTTTTAACCACAAATTGATTGGTACTATCAGCGGTAGCAGGTTTTTCAACCAGCCGGGAAGGAAAATTTGCGCCAAAGAACTGGTAGTGGCAAAGGTCATACGCTCTTTGTCTTCTTCGATATTTTGTTGGATATCCAGTTTGCCGGCTTCGGCAAGGCCAATAATTTTCTGTGCAACCGGTAAAAACATTTTGCCCGAATTTGTTAATTGTGAGGGCTGGGTGCTGCGGTCGATCAACGGCGCGCCGGTCCACGCCTCAAGTGCTTGTATGCGGCGGCTAAACGCAGGTTGCGACACTGCGCGTAACTGCGCTGCTATGCGGAAATTGCCCTCGGCTTTAAGCGCGAGGAAATCCTTGAGCCAATTGATTTCCATTCAGAGACAGCACCCTTTTTATCCGGTACTTTATGAAATACCAATTTCAGGGGGAAATCTAGCCAGCTCACGAAATTGTCAACTTCCTGCCCGAGACCGTTAAAAGGGCCATAAAATAGTTTCGAATTTGAAATTTTCGGAGGTCATTTCAGGCCGGTTTCAGACAGGATAAAAGATTCTACAGCGGTCTGGTCATTTGGTAAAACCTCATATTTTTCAGTGGCTTCCAGCAGCCCGCCAGCCCAGACCGGTAATATCGGGTCAATGCCCGTGGCATTTTTAACCGTATCCGGAAATTTGCAGGGATGCGCGGTTGACAGGGTAACCATCGCGGCGTCACCGGTTAAATGTTTTTGCGCCACATGCAGTGCAACGGCTGTGTGCGGGTCCGGCAGATACCCGTTTTTGGTTTGCATCCTGTGCATCATTTCCCGGGTTTCCGGCTCGGTGGCTGAACCGGCCATAAATTGGCCCGAGATGAATTTTTGCAATTTTTCAGGCAGGGTATAAGCGCTGGATTGCTGTAATCCTGACATCAGCGCAGTCACCACCGTGGCCTGTCGGCCCGATGCATCAAACAAAAGACGCTCAAAATTTGATGATATTTGTATGTCCATCGACGGCGTGATTGTTGCTTTGACCGCTTGCATTTCATACCTGCCGCGCTTTACCGCCCGACATAGAATATCGTTTTCATTGGTGGCGATCACCAGTTTTTCAATCGGCAAGCCCATTTGCCGCGCCACAAACCCCGCATAAATATCGCCAAAATTGCCGGTTGGCACGGTAAAGCTGACCGCCCGCCCGGGCGCGCCGAGGCTGGCAGCGGCGGTGAAATAGTAAACCACCTGCGCCATTATCCGGCCCCAGTTGATAGAGTTTACCGCCGAGAGGTGCACGGTATCTCTGAAATTATGATGTGCAAACATGGCCTTAACCATGTTTTGGCAATCGTCAAAACTACCATCAATAGCAATGGCATGTGTGTTGGGTGTAA
>JAKITE010000092.1 GCA_021648225.1 Paracoccaceae bacterium | reverse complement strand
GCAAACAGTATAAAGTTGCCGAGGGTGATATCTTCACCATTGAGAAACTGGTTGCCGAAGCTGGCGACACCGTTCAATTCAACGAAGTTCTGATGCTGGGTGGTGACAAAACCACCATCGGCGCGCCTTTTATCAAAGACGCAGGCGTTCAGGCCGAGGTTGTCGAGCAGACCCGCTCTAAAAAGACCATCAATTTTGTTAAGCGTCGCCGGAAGCATTCCAGCCAGCGCAAAAAGGGCCATAAACAGCCCCTGACGTTGGTTAAAATTACAAGCATTCTGGCATCTGGCGCTGATAAATCCGGCGTTATGGCTGCATTGGGCACAGTTTCTGGCGCGGCTATTGTTGCTGCTGCACCAAAGAAAAAGGCACCTGCCAAGAAGGCTGCTGCAAGCACCAAGAAAGCATCCAAAGCCGACGCGCCTGTTTCTGAAGAGAAAATTGGCACTGCACCGGCTAACCTGTTAAAAGGTCCGGTAGGCGATGCGGATGATTTGAAAAAAATCTCTGGTGTTGGCCCGAAACTTGAAGGTGTTTTGAACGAAATTGGCGTTTACCATTTCTCGCAAATCGCTGAATGGGGTGCATCGGAAATTGAATATATGGACGATCGTCTATCCTTCAAAGGCCGCATCGAGCGCGACGACTGGATCAAACAAGCTGGCGAATTCGTCAAAGCTGCGAAATAGGGAGCGAACACAATGGCACATAAAAAAGCAGGTGGCTCATCGCGCAACGGTCGCGATTCCGCTGGTCGTCGTTTAGGCGTTAAAAAATATGGTGGTGAATTGGTAATTGGTGGCAACATCATCGTGCGTCAGCGCGGCACCAAATTTTATCCGGGCAACAATGTTGGCATGGGTAAAGATCACACGATTTTTGCAACTGCCGAGGGCAATGTAAAATTCCACAAAGGTCTTAAAGGCCGCACATTTATTTCGGTTCTGCCACTGGCGGAAGCTGCTGAATAACTGAAACCGAATATCTGTTAAGAGGGGCTCGGTGGCAACATCGGGCCCTTTTTCTATGGAGGGGGAAATGATTGTGAAAAGTATGCTCAAAACCGAACGCCTTACGCTACGCCCGTTTAGCGATGCGGATGCGCCGTTGATTACCCTTTACCTTGGCAATTGGCGGGTATCAAAAAACTTAGATCGCGCACCTTATCCTTATCCAGAAGGTGCGGCAGAATCATTTATAGACAGCACGCGCCGCCCAGATTTTAAGGATCATATCTGGGCTATTGATAAAGACGGACAATTGATCGGGGCGATCGCGATTGGGGTTGATGAAAAAAATGTTGGTAATGTCGGCTTTTGGTTAGCGCCCCAGCTTTGGGGTGGAGGGTTTATGCCAGAAGCGCTTTTTGCAATTATTGAATTTGCGAAAAATGCTGGATTTTCCAAACTGGATGCTTCGGTGCATCAAGGCAATGATGGCTCGGTCAAAGTATTGATGAAATGTGGGTTTTCTTATGTTGGAGATGTCGAATGCACTTCGGTAGCACGCGGCGCAACAATTGCAGCGTGGGAATACGAGTTGCTTTTGTAGCGTCGGGGATTTCATCCCCCCTTGGCTGCGCCAATTCCCCCCTAGGATATTTTTGCGAAATAGAAAACGCGGAGTGCTTGAGGGTTCGGGCGTGGTGCTGTATCGCAAGCTGACCAAAGGACAAAGTTATGAAATTTCTAGATCTGACCAAAGTATACATCCGTTCCGGCTCGGGCGGTAAAGGCTGCACCAGTTTCCGGCGCGAGGCCTATGTTGAATTCGGCGGGCCGGATGGCGGCGATGGCGGCAATGGCGGTTTCGTGTGGGTGGAGGCCGTGACCGGCCTGAACACCCTGATTGATTTTCGCTATCAGCAGCATTTTTTCGCCAATAATGGCCAGGCCGGTATGGGGCGGCAAATGTCGGGGGCCAATGGTGATGATATAACCCTGCGGGTGCCGGTTGGCACTGAAATTCTGGATGAAGACGAGGAAACGGTGCTGGCCGACCTGACGGTTGAAGGCCAGCGGGTGATGCTGGCGCAGGGTGGTAATGGCGGCTTTGGCAATTTGCATTTCAAAACATCGGTTAATCAGGCGCCACGGCGGGCCAATCCCGGGCAAGACGGGGTTGAGCGCACCATTTGGTTGCGTCTGAAACTGATCGCCGACGTGGGCCTGCTGGGCATGCCCAATGCGGGAAAAAGCACATTTTTAGCGGCCACATCCAATGCACGGCCCAAAATTGCCGATTATCCGTTTACGACTTTGCATCCCAATCTGGGTGTGGTTGGCATTGATAATGCCGAAATGGTTATCGCCGATATTCCGGGCCTGATTGAAGGCGCATCCGAGGGCACGGGGCTTGGCCACCGGTTTTTGGGCCATGTTGAACGCTGCTCGGTTTTGTTGCATCTGGTCGATGGCACATCAACGGATGTGGCGCAGGATTATGTTGTCATTTCCAACGAGCTGGAAAAATACGCGACAGATCTGGCCAAGCGGCCCCGCATTGTGGTGCTGAACAAGGTGGATGCGCTGGATGATTCCGAGCGGGCTGAAAAGCTGGCCGCGCTAAAAGCCGTTGCCGGCAAGCAGGTTTACCAGATGTCGGGGGTTAGCACCGAGGGCGTGCAGGATGTTTTACGGGCGTTGCGCGCGGTGATTGTTGCCGCCAAAACCGCCGAGGAAAACGAGGCGCAGGAGCCGGTAGCATGGCGTCCCTGAATTCGGCTGATCTGATTGGTTCGGCCCAAAAGATCGTTATTAAAATCGGGTCTGCTTTGCTGGTGGAAAATGGTGCGCTGCGCCTTGAATGGTTGCGCGGTTTGGCCAGTGATGTGGCAAAGCTCAAGGCGCAAGGCAAAGATGTTGTGCTGGTTTCAAGCGGGTCAATTGCATTGGGGCGCGCGATGCTTGGGCTGGGGGCAGGTGTCTTGACGCTTGATAAATCCCAAGCGGCAGCAGCGGTCGGGCAGATCAATCTGGCGCAGGCATATCAGAATGTTTTGCAGGTTCATGAAATAAATGCAGCGCAGGTTTTACTGACGCTGGAAGATAGCCGCAACCGGCGGCGTTATCTGAACACCCGTGCCACGCTCGGGGCGCTTTTGGCGATGGGGGTGGTGCCGATTGTCAATGAAAACGACACCATTGCCACCGACGAAATCCGCTATGGCGATAATGACCGGCTGGCGGCGCAGGCGGCATCGCTTATTGGTGCGGATGTGCTGGTATTATTGTCGGATATTGACGGGCTATATGCAAGTGATCCACGTGAGGATAGCAACGCGCGGCATATTGCGCTGGTTGGGGAAATCACGCCGGAAATCGAGGCTATGGCAGGCGGAGTTGGCAGTGCTGGCGCATCGGGGGGCATGAAAACCAAGCTTATGGCGGCAAAAATTGCCATGAAAGCCGGATGTGCGATGGTGATTGTTGAAGGGATTGAAAATCCGGTTTCGGCGTTGATTGAAGGTGCCAGATGCACTTGGTTCAAGGCTGAAAACAACCCTGCACAGGCGCGCAAGCTTTGGATTTCGGCCATGAAACCGGTTGGCACATTGATTATTGATGTGGGCGCTGTGGCGGCATTATCACGTGGCAAATCTTTGCTTTCGGCGGGGGTTGTGCGGGTTGAAGGCGTGTTTGAGCGTGGTGATCCGGTTGATATTTCTGCGCAAAATGGTGATGTAATTGCCAAAGGGCTGGTCGGGTATAGTAATATCGAAGCAAAAAAACTGGTAGGATGCCAAAGCAGTGAAATTGAAAAACGCCTTGGTTATCCGGGCCGCGCGGCGTTGATACATCGGGATGATATGGCGATTTAGGGGGTAAGATGGATATTAAGGCAGAGATGCAGAAAATTGGTCAAGCAGCCAAAGCCGCCAGTGTTAAGCTGGCTTTTGCCCCTGCGGCGCAAAAGGAACAGGCGCTGAAGGTTGCTGCGGATTGTGTTTGGCAACAGCGTGCTGAAATCATTGCCGCCAATGCCAAAGACATGGAATTTGGGTGTGAAAAAGGCCTTTCTGATGCCATGATGGACCGGCTGATGCTGGATGAATCCCGTATTCAGGATATTGTTGACGGCTTGCGTGCGGTTGCGGCGCAATCCGACCCCGTGGGGGCGGTTTTGGCTGAATGGGATATGCCCTCAGGCCTGAATATCCGCCGTGTTGCTACGCCACTGGGGGTGATTGGCGTGATTTATGAAAGCCGCCCGAATGTGACGGCCGATGCGGGGGGGCTTTGCCTGAAATCAGGCAATGCCGCGATATTGCGCGGCGGCTCCGAGAGTTTTAACTCATCCACAGCCATTCACGCCTGTCTGGTTGAGGGGTTAAAAGCCGCAAGCCTGCCTGAAGCTGCCATTCAACTGGTGCCAACCCGCGACCGCGCGGCGGTCAGCGAAATGCTGACCATGGTGGATTATATTGATGTGATTGTGCCGCGCGGCGGTAAAGGCCTTGTCGGGCTGGTGCAACGCGAAGCACGGGTGCCGGTTTTTGCCCATCTGGAGGGTATTTGCCATGTTTACGTTGATGGCTCTGCCGATATGGAAATGGCCCGCAAGGTTGTTCTAAACGCCAAATGTCGCCGCACCGGAATTTGCGGATCAGCCGAAACCGTGCTAATTGACAAAGCGTTTTTCACCAAACACGCCGCGCCGTTTATTGACGATATGCTTGCCGCAGGGGTTGAGGTGCGCGCTGACGGGGTGTTGGCAAAGCTTACCGGCACCATCAAAGCCAAGGCGGATGATTTCGGGCAGGAATTTCTGGATATGATTATTGCTGCCAAACTGGTTGATGGGGTTGACGGGGCGATTGAACATATAGGTGTGTTTGGCTCCAACCATACCGATGCGGTTATTACCGAAGACGATGCCGTGGCCGACCGGTTTTTTCAAAGGGTGGATAGTGCGATTTTGATGCGCAATGCCTCTACGCAATTTGCCGATGGTGGTGAATTTGGCATGGGTGCGGAAATCGGTATTGCCACAGGCAAACTACACGCGCGCGGCCCTGTGGGTGCGGCACAATTAACCAGTTTCAAATATTTGGTGGTCGGGCAGGGTGCAATCCGCCCGTAGGGTGCGTGGTTTCCACGCACCGATATTTTACCGACGCCAAGTCCGAACCGGCCCGCTATCCATATGGACAAAGTTCGAGCGACCATACCGACCAACACCGCCGGCATTACAGGCAATCGCTGCTGCGGCCATCTGGTTGGTGCTGCGCGAAGAAAGCCGCAAATCAGCGGCCATGCCACGAATATGATAAGAATTATTGGCAACACCGCCATTGCGCGATGCCAGCATCGCATTGGTGGCCGGGCTGCGATAGCCCGACAACATCAGATAAGGTTCCGAGGTTTCCATAAGGCGGTGCGACGCGGCCATAATATCGATATTGCCGGCTGCATAGGTGATGACTTCGTTTTGACGCCAATCGCGCATGAAATTGTTGATCTGCGCCATTGCTTCGGGGATGTAATGGCCCTCGATCCAATAAATCATGTCAATGGTTTCAGCGGTTCGCTGGCTGCGCATGGTAATCCGGCGCACATCGCCAGCCCCGCGCAAAACACCGGCGGCGTTGCCGAAAACCGGAGCGGCTGTAATTGCGGTTGCCGCAAAGGCACGCATTAAGCCACGCCGTGAAATTATACTGCTTTTCATCTAAGACCTGCCTGTCCCACGTGAAATTGATAGCGCTGATTTTTATGCGCCTAATTTTTGTAAAATCTTTATGTCATAAAAAGATTCGCGCGCCAAGATTTTTTTTAACGATTGGCGGAACTGCGCTGATAATGTCAGGTTTTCTGACACAAACCATTTTTTTCGCGACTTTTGGATGTTTTTGTGTATAAAATGTAACTTTAATCACACAATTTATTCGAATTTCGACTATTTAACCCCTAAATACCTAGATGATGTTTTGTTACTGGTTTATGCGCGAGCAATAATACCGACCTTTGGAGAGAATTATGTTTACCAATTTTAAGAGCTTTGCCCTATCGGCAACCGCTATTTCATTTATGACCACCATTTCCGTGGCCCCTGTTTTGGCACAGACCACCGAGACTGCGCCAAATGTTTTTCTGGAACAGTTGATCGGCAATGAAAACCCGGATCTTTTGGCTTTTTACGAGACAAATGGCTTAACCCCGATTTGGGCCGGAAACCCGGCGCGTTTACTGGCGTTGATTACCGCACTTGAAAATTCAGGTCGCCATGGCATGCCAACGGCTGCCTATGATATTGCCGGGCTGGAACAGGCTTGGGCTGCATCGGGAAATCCGGCATCGGATGCTGTCTTGGAAATTCTGGCAGCAGAGCTTTTTGTTGAATTCGCAACCGATTTAACCTCCGGTATTCTGGAGCCTTCCGAGGTTGTGGAGGCAATATTCCTTTCACCCAAACGGCCCGAAACCGGCCAATTGCTGGCAATGGCAGCCAATAGTGTTGGCAATGGTGGTTTGTTTGAATCGCTGGAACCAACCGACCCGAGCTATAATGTTTTGCAAACCGAACTGGCACGACTGGACGCGCTGGTAAGCGCAGGTGGCTGGGGCGAGAAAATCGCCGAGGGTCGCACCATTCGTGCGGGCCATAGCGGCGCGCGGGTGCTGGCCATTCGGCAGCGCCTGAATGATCTGGGATATGAAGGCACCGACGGTGTTTCGAATGTTTATGACGCTGATCTGGTACTGGCGATGCAAGCCTTTCAAAACCATAATGCACTGGATGCAGACGGTATTGTCGGCCCCAAAACACTATTGGCGCTGAATTCTGACCCAAGCGAGCAAATGCGGCAGGTAATTGTTAATCTGGAACGTCGGCGCTGGTTGAATTATGATCTGGGCGACCGGCATATCTTTGTTAATCAGGCGGCCTTTCTTGGCTATGTTATCGATAACGGGGTGCCTACTTTGGTGACGCGGGTTGTGGTTGGCAGAACGGGGTCGATATTTCAAACCCCTGAATTCAATGACAATATGTCCCATATGGTGATTAACCCAAGCTGGAACGTGCCGCAAAGCATTGCTACGCGGGATTATTTGCCAAAGCTTTTGCGTGACCCAAGCGTGTTGGCGCGCCAGAATTTTGTCATGCAAGTGCGTGGTTCCGGCGCGGTTGTGGATGCAAGGTTGATTGATATGTCGCAATATTCGGCAAATAATTTCCCGTTTGTGTTGCGTCAACGCCCCGGCAGCAATAACGCGCTTGGCAAGGTGAAATTTATGTTCCCGAACCGGCATAATATCTATTTGCACGATTCACCGGCTAAATCGCTGTTTACGCGCGATACCCGTGCCTATAGCGCCGGTTGTGTTCGGGTTCAGCGCCCGTTTGATTTAGCCTATTCCTTGCTTAGCCCGCAAGAAGCAGATCCGGAAGCTGCTTTCCAGTCCATCTTGCGGACTGGTCGCGAAACCCAGGTTAACCTTGAAACCCCGGTGCCGATTTACCTGAGCTATCAAACGGTATTCATTGATCAAGACGGAGATCTGGCATACCGGGTTGATATTTATGGCCGCGACAAGCCCATTTTTGATGCTTTGGCGCAAGCAGGGGTTTCGCTTGGCGGTGTTGAAGGTTAAACAGTTTTGTAACGGCGTGAAGGGCGCGCCGTTGCAACATCGGGGCACAGATGGCATATACCGTTTCTGAATTGGCACATGCGCTTGAGGCCGAAGCTGCAGGTGATCTGTCTTTACTGCTTAACAGCCCCAATCAGCCCGAACTGGCAGGGTCGGACCAAATCGCCTTGGCGATGGACCCGGCTTTTGCAGACAGAATCAAACAGGGTTCAGCGCAGGTTGCATTATTGTGGCAAGGTGCTGACTGGCAAAGCTATGGCCTGAAGGCTGCGATTTTTGTTAAACGGGCGCGGTTTGCCATGTCCGGCATCACCGGTTTGTTTGAAAAGCACCCCGCAGCGCCGGTTGGCATTCACCCGAGCGCGATTATCTCGACCAATGCCATCATTGGCGAAAATGCCTCGATCGGTGCGTTTGTTATTATCGAAGACGATGTGAAAATTGGTAAAAACGCGCGGATACTCTCTCATGGCTCGATTGGTGCAGAAACAAGGATTGGCGATGATTGCCTGTTATACCAAGGCGTGCGTCTTGGTGCCCGCATTACCATTGGCAACCGGTTTATCGCCCAGCCCAATGCAGTAATCGGCAGTGACGGGTTTTCTTTTGTCAGCCCCGAAACCGGTATCGTTGATGCGGCGCGTGCGGGGCAACAACCCAAAAGTATTGCACAGGCTGATAGTTATGCCCGCATCAATTCTTTGGGTGGGGTAACCATTGGCGATAATGTTGAAATCGGTGCCGGAGCAGCAATTGACCGTGGCACAATTATTGATACATTTATCGGCGATGGCACCAAAATTGATAACCTTGTCCAGATCGCTCATAACGTAAAACTGGGCAAAAATTGTCTTATTTGTGCTCAGGTGGGTATTGGCGGCAGCGCGGTGATTGGCAATGGCACAGTTCTGGCGGGCCAGGTTGGTGTGGCTGACAATATCACAGTGGGTAAAAATGTGGTTGCAGCCGGAAAATCCGGAATTTCATCCAACGTGCCAGCCAACCGGTTTATCATGGGCAATCCTGCGATAAAAATGGATGCCAATGTCGCCAGCTACAAAGCCTATCGCCGGTTGCCCAAATTGGTTGAAAAAGTCGAAAACTTGCAGAAACAGGTTTCAAAAATTGCGCCAAAGGATTAAGTCAATCTTGTAGCATGAAAAAGAGGTTGAAATGTCCGACAGTGTCAAGACCAAGGTTATTGCCATCATTGCCGAACAGGCAATGCTTGACGTGACAGAGGTTTCGCTGGACGCAAGCCTTGATGATCTGGGGGTTGATTCACTTGGCCTTGTCGAGGCGGTTTTTGCCATCGAGGAAACATTCGATGTGCAGGTGCCTTTTAACGCCAATGAGACCCAAAATTCCGATTTTGATATTTCCACAGTCAAATCCATGATCGCGGCGGTTGAAAACCTCGTGGCGGAGACCTGATTGGTGGGCAAGCGGGTTGTTATTACCGGACAAGGCGCGATTTCCTCATTAGGGTTAAGTGCTGACGCCACCCTGAACGGAATGCGCGAAGGCAGGCTGGGCATTTCCGACCTTGAGTTTCGCGATGTTGAACGTCTGTCAATTCGTATTGGTGGCCAAATCAAGGGTTTTGACGCTAAAAACCATTTTTCACGCCAGCAAATTTCGCTTTTTGACCGGTTTACCCAGTTTGCGGTTCTGGCCGCGGCCGAGGCTGTAACGCAATCCGGTATTATATTCACCCAGGAACTATCGGAAAAATCGGGTGTTATTCTGGGCACATCCGGTGGTGGCTTGCAAACGCAGGACGAAAATTTCCGGTTGGTATATCAAGAAGGTAAAAACCGCGTGCATCCGTTTGTTGTGCCGCGCTTGATGAATAACGCCGCTGCCAGCCATGTTTCGATGATCCATAACCTGACCGGCCCGACCTTTACCGTGGCCACTGCCTGCGCGTCCAGCAATCATGCGATGGGACAGGCATATCATATGATCCGCGCCGGTATGACCGATGTGATGCTGACCGGCGGCAGCGAATCCATGTTGTGCTTTGGCGGTATCAAGGCCTGGGAAGGGTTGCGGGTGATGTCAAAAGACGCCTGCCGGCCGTTTTCGGCTGATCGCAACGGCATGGTGCAAGGCGAAGGTGCGGCTGTGTTTGTGTTTGAGGAATTTGAACACGCAAAGGCGCGCGGCGCAAATATACTGGCCGAGGTGGTCGGTTTTGCCATGTCATCCGATGCCAGCGATATTGTCATGCCCAACAAAGACGGGGCCAAACGCGCGATTTCAGGGGCTTTGCGGGATGCGGGCCTGAATGTTGACGACATCGGCTATATCAACGCCCACGGCACCGGCACCACCGCCAATGACAAAACCGAATGTCAGGCGGTAAACGAGGTATTCGGCCATCATGCCGAAAACCTGCGCATGTCCTCAACCAAATCCATGCATGGGCATTTGATTGGCGGCACCGGCGCAGTAGAATTGCTGGCCTGTATCATGGCGCTGCGCGAGGGCGTGATAGCCCCGACGGTAAGCCACCGCGTTTCAGACCCTGATTGCGATATGAATGTGGTGCCAAATGTGGCGCAACAGGCCAAAATCACCGCAACGCTTTCCAACGCATTTGCCTTTGGCGGGCTGAATGCAGTGATTGCGCTGCGGGTTGCACCCTGATTTTAGCGCGCAAAAAAACAGGCGCACAAAAAATGCGCGCCTGTTAAAATCTGGAATTCTGGTATTTAACGTGCCATTACATCATCAAACGCATCGGTAAACCCGGTCAAGGATATAGCCGCGCGGATTTCCTTGTTTTGGTCTGTGATGGCAAACAGGCTCAGATAGGCCGAATTACCGGCTTTCATCGCGTCTACCTGACCCGATGTCATGCCAAACCGTGCATAACAACCGGCGCGATCACACCAGCTATAGGGGTATGCGGCGGGCACACCATCATCAACGCCCATGGTTACGCCGCGCGGCAAAAGGGTCAGCAACGGGGTGACAACGCTGACCCCTAGCTGGGCCGCCGAACCTTCGGGCAGGGGTTGTAGGCTGATATTGGCAATTTCATTGCCTTCCTCATCAAAACCGGCTTGGAACATGCGGCAATTATTGCCCTCGGGGGCGCAGCGCACTTGCCAATCGCCGTGGCGGGCAACCACACCGTTTGCCTCGTCTTGCAAGGCTTGGGAGGTCGGGAAGTTTTCATCAGCAGTGGTGGCATCCTGGGCCAAAACCGGTGCAACGGCCAATGCTGCCAGAAAAGTAAGGGTGGAGATGATTTTTAGACGCATTTGGCTACTCTCTTTGATTTGGTTGAAACACTATGCAAACAGGTGTCAGGAATATCGGGGAATGTCAATATTTCTGATAATTTTGCGCAGCTTCCCGCCCAATTAACCCCGAATTTTTGGGGTTTGATTTCGGGAAATAGCCTGTAAACTCATGCCATTATAGAACAGGGGTTTTTCATGGGTAACGACAATATTTTCATCGGCGGCGGCGGGCTGGATTACGCCGAGGCCCAGGCGATGTTGCTAAAATATGCCAACCGGCACGGGCTGATCGCGGGGGCCACCGGCACCGGCAAAACCGTTACCTTGCAAATTCTGGCCGAGAGCTTTTCAAATGCCGGGGTGCCGGTGTTTTTGGCGGATGTCAAAGGTGATTTGTCCGGCATGGCCATGCCCGGTTCCGAAACCCATAAATTGCATGATAAATTAATCTCTCGCGCCAAAACCATTGGCTTTGATGATTATGGTTATGAGGATTTCCCCGTAACATTCTGGGACCTGTTCGGCGAAAAAGGCCATCCTGTGCGCACCACCATTTCGGAAATGGGGCCGCTTT
>JAKITE010000091.1 GCA_021648225.1 Paracoccaceae bacterium | reverse complement strand
TACCTTAGCTCAAGTGATTCGGTTTTGGAACAGTTTTCTTGAGGGGAAGCGGCGTAACCCGTAGGGCGGGCTGTAGGGTGGGCTTCAGCCCACCACACCGCCATTGGTGGGCTGAAGCCCACCCTACAATTCTTGATAGTTACGACAAATACCCAGCCAACTTCACAGCCAAGTCCGAAATCGTCGTCAACATGCTCGCAACGGGCTTAGCCTCCGTTGTTAGCCGAATAACAAGCAAGCCCACAGCAGCGCTAGTGCCAACTTTTACGGCCGTATTTGCGGCCAAATCGATCTTTTGCGCCGTCCATTTCAGAATTAGAGCGGCCAATTCACCAATCTTTTTCGCGATTTTGAGCAATCGTTCGCGGTTTGGGTGCTTCTCCTCAATTTCTTGCTTCAACTCCTGAAGCGGCTCCCAAATGATCATAATTTCTTTTGCGACAGGCTCATCTGCCATAGGAGGGCCTTGGTTATCTCCAATCCCCCTGCCAGACGAAGAAATTTGTAGGAGCTTTCCTTCTAGCTCCGCAATTTTTGCTTTGAGTTCAAACTCTTTCTCGATCTTCGCAATCAACTCATTTATATGCGCAGGGCTTTGCTCCCAGTGATGAGGAAAGATCAACGCAATTTCTTCGAGCATTTCCGCGTCAAACGGCTCGCCTAAAAGTACGGCTTCGTACCATTTAATCCAAAATGACCAATCAGCGCTCCCATCGTCACATAAGCGCTTTATTTTTGTCCAACGTTCAGAAAATGGATTCAACTCGCGCTGCCATAACTCCTTCCGAATAGATACTCCGCCAACGTGGAAATCAGAAACATCTGCACGGATCAAATTCCAAAATCCGTTATATACCAAATTCGAATCTGCTGCGAAACTCACCATCATTGGCTCAGCCACTAACGCGGAATTTGCGGCAAATGCAGTTGCAGCAGCTTTTCCCTCATCTACGAAAAACACATCCTTTAAGGAAAGAATATCCTCATAAGAAAAAATATCGGTATGAGACTTGGCAATTTCTCCGCTTGCATTGGCAAGCTGTGCAGCGTCAGAGACGCACTTTTCTAAGTCTGGCTTAATATTAATTTCATCTGAATAGGATATAACTTCAGCAATCAAGCTGGCTCTCAATATCGGCAACGCCGAAACTTTCTCTTCTTGCGCCCGTGTGGAAGTTAATGTCCAATACCAAAAATCAGGAAGCGCTCGCATTGCCGACCTATGTGTTATGATTTGAGAAAACTTTTCGGGCTTGCTTGCCAGCCATTCCCGCAAGCTCTCCCGATCAATAATATTCTTTATCTCAACCATCTTCCCCCACGCGCCTTATCTCCCACTCCAGCTCAATCCCGTGCGTTTCCCGCACCCGCGCCCGCACCATTTCCCCCAGCTCTTCAAGGTCTGCCGCGCTCGCCCCACCAGCATTTATCATAAAATTCGGGTGCATTTCAGACATCTGCGCCCCGCCCAGCCGCGCCCCCCTCAGCCCTGCTTCGTCAATCAGCTTCCACGCCTTCAGATCATGCACATCATCGGCTTTGCCGGTTGATGAAAACCCCGCAGGATTACGAAACGTAGACCCGCAAGACCGGTCTTTTACCGGCTGGGTTTTGGCGCGGGTCTTCAAGGCATTTTCCATTTTTGCATGGATTTCCGAGGGGTCACCATCGGGGCCGCGCAAAACGCATTGGGTAATAACCGTATCATCCGGCAGGTTTGAATGACGATATGTAAACCCCATATCATCCGCTCGCAATGTCACAATATCCCCTGCCCGCGTCACGCATGTGGCTGATATAAAAACATCTGCCAGATAATCGCCGTAACAGCCCGCATTCATCTTGATCGCGCCACCGATGGAGCCGGGAATGGTGCGCAAAAATGCCAAATCAACCCCCAGATCAGCAGCTTTACGCGCCGCATGGGCACCCAGCAAAGACGCCCCCACCCGGATATTGCCGTTGGTCATTTGCTCAAACCCGTTAAATTCACGGCCCAGCCGGATGACAACGCCGCGAATGCCGCCATCGCGGATGATCAGGTTGGAACAAACACCTATAGGCAAAACCGGAATTTCAGGTGGCAAAGCCCGCATAAAATCCGCCAGATCAGCCATATGGGCAGGTTGAAACAGCACCTCGGCAGGGCCGCCGGTTTTTAGCCAGCTAAGGCTGTCCATCGGGCGGTTTTCAGTTAGTTTCCCCGATACTTCCGGCAGGTTGGCAATGGTCATTTTTCAGGCTCCAACTGGCCGGTAAGGTGTTTGAACATATGCGCCAGCGGCAACCGGAACAGCGATATAACCGCAACAATAAATGCCAGCATGGCCCAAACCCCGAAATCGCGGCCAATCAGCCAGATGATCAACGGGGTTATCAGCACCAAAAGCCGCGCCAAATTCCAATGCAGCATGTTATGCGGCAGCATCGCCACCATATTGGCCAAAAGCGCCCATATTGCCGCTGCCAAAACTGCGGTCATCGTATTTCCTTTAGCTTTGCAATCAATTGCTTGCCCATATGATTCAACATAAGCCGCAGCTGGAATATTGCAACGCCAAGCGCCGCCAGCATCCAGCCCGTGCCATGGTCAACGCCAACCCGCCAGATCACAAAGGGTAGGCACAGCACTAGAACCCGCGCCAAAACCCAATGGATCCGGTATTTCGGGGCATCATGCACCATGGCGATAACATTGGCAGAAATTGCCCAGATACAGGCAAATATGAACCCGCTCACCCCAAGGCCTTTGGCAGGTTATGCGCCCAGCCTGTGATGGTTCCCGCCCCCATAAACACCACCATATCGCCCGGTTTGGCAAGAGATTGCACAAATGCCGGAATACCTGTTTCGTCTTTGATCGCAACCGCCGATTTGTGGCCATGCCCCAAAAGCCCTGCCGCCAAGGCGATATGATCCGCGCCCTCGATATGGTCCTCACCAGCGGTAAAAACCGGCGCAATCGCCACATGGTCGGCATCATTGAAACACGCGCAGAAATCCTCAAACAAATCATAAAGCCGAGTGAACCGGTGCGGCTGATGGATGGCAATAACCTTGCCCGAAATTGACTGACGCGCGGCTTTTAACACCGCTGCAATTTCAACTGGATGATGGGCGTAATCATCAATGATGGTCACGCCGTTGATCACCCCAACACGGGTAAACCTGCGGTTAACACCGGAAAACCCTTCGAGGCTTTCGCGAATTTCGCTGGCATTCACGCCCAAATGCAAGGCCGTGGCAATCGCCGCCAATGCGTTAGAAACATTATGATCACCGGGCATTGGCAGGGTCAGCCCATCAATGCGACGATCTGCCAGAACCACATCAAAAAACGCCGCGCCGTTTTCATAGCGCAGGTTTTCGCAGCGCACATCCGCCTGCGGACTAAAGCCATAGGTGATCACACGGCGGTCGGTAATGCGCCCGACCAAGGATTGCACCTCGGGGTGGTCAATGCAGCAAATTGCAGCTCCGTAAAACGGGATGTTGGACACAAACGTGTAAAACGCCTCGCGCAGGGCATCAAAGCTGCCGTAATGATCCATATGTTCGGGGTCGATATTGGTGATAATGGCAATCGTGGCGGGCAATTTATTAAAAGTGCCGTCGCTTTCATCCGCCTCCACCACCATCCAGTCGCCAGTGCCCATGCGCGCGTTTGAATCATAGGCATGGATAATACCGCCATTAATTACGGTCGGGTCCATGCCGCCGCCATCCAGCAAGGCCGCAACCATCGAGGTTGTGGTGGTTTTGCCATGGGTTCCCGCCACCGCCACATTGGATTTCAACCGCATCAATTCAGCCAGCATTTCAGCACGGCGCACAACAGGCAAGCCGCGCAACCGCGCCGCGTCCAGTTCGGCATTGCCGGGTTTGATGGCGCTGGAAATCACAATGACCGCCGCGCCTTCCAGATTTTCAGGCTTTTGACCCACAAATATCTTTGCGCCCTTGCCCGCCAGCCGGTCGGTGATTTTGCTTGATTTCAGGTCAGACCCTTGCACCGTATAGCCATGGTTCAGCAATACTTCGGCAATGCCCGACATGCCAATGCCGCCAATGCCGACAAAATGGATCGGGCCGATATCATGGGGTAATCGTGTTTGGCTGTTCATTTCGGGCCTCGTTCAAATAATGCCTCAACCAATGCCGATAGCTTTTGGGTGGCGTCGGGTTTGCCAAGTGAAAGTGCCGCATCCGCCATGGATTTGGCTTTGTCAGGGTCAGACAGAATAGCGCCGATATGCGCCGCCAGCCCCTTGGCGGTCAAGTCCTGTTCCTGAATAATTATCGCGCCAGCCGCCGCAGCCAGCCCTGCTGCATTGGCGGTTTGTTCATCGCGCACCGCAATCGCCAGCGGGATCAGAATGGAAGGCCGGCCAATGACGGTAATATCGGCTATTGAGGACGCCCCCGCACGGCTGACAACCAGTTGCGCCATTTCCATACGATCAGGCACATCGTCAAAAAACGGTTTGACCGTGGCGGCAACCCCCAGATTTTGATAAGCAGTCACCGCCATGTCATGATCTGCATCGCGCGCTTGATGGGAGACATTTATGCGCGCCAAAAATGCAGCAGGCAAATGCGCCAATGCGGCAGGAACAATTTTTGACAATATACTGGCACCCTGCGAACCACCCATCACCAACAATTGCATCTGGAAATCACCGGGCGGTTTGTATTTCGCCCCCGCTTTTGCCAACACAGAACCCCGCACAGGGTTGCCGGTATGAATGCTTTCCACACCCTCCGGCAGGGCTGTGGGCCATACCGAACAGGCCACCAGATCAACCCGTTTGACAAACACATTATTCACACGACCCAAAACGCCGTTTTGTTCGTGGATCATACGCGGCAACCGCAAAAGCCAGGCAGCCGACATCGCCGGAATGGCCGGATAACCACCAAAGCCAACCACCACAGCGGGCCGATCGCGCCGCATCGAACGCCAAGCCGCAAAAATACCCGACGCAATTTTTGGAATTACCAGTAATTTCGCCAGCTTGCCACCGCGCGTTGTGGTGGCCGAACGCACGACTTCCCGCATGACCGCATCAGGAAACCCACCAGAATAGCGCGCACCGCGATCATCGGTAGAAAGCTTGACCCGCCAGCCTTTGGCCAGCATTGCCTCGGCCAAGGCCTGGGCGGGGAACATATGCCCCCCCGTGCCCCCTGCTGCAATGACAAGCAGCGGCGCCATTATTTGCCGCGCCCCAGAATATCCATCATTTCATTCTGGGGTCGTTGCCGCGTAAAGGCCAGCAACATGCCAAATAAAACACCTATCGCCAATAAAGACGAACCGCCATAGCTGATAAACGGCAAGGTCATGCCTTTGGTAGGCACCAGCCGCACGGCAACCCCAAGATTGATCAAAGCCTGCATGCCCAGCAAAACCGCAAGCCCAACACCGGCCAGCCGCGTGAACGGGTCGCGTTCGCGGCGCAACAACATCAGGGAACGCATGGTGATAAACATAAACAACGCGACAATGATCAGGGTTAGCACCAGACCGAATTCTTCGGCAGCGACGGCAATGATAAAATCGGTATGTGCATCGGGAAGCGACCATTTGATGGTGCCCTGCCCGATACCAACCCCGAAAAACCCGCCCTCTTGAATGGCCTCAGTGGCAAAGCCGATCTGGGTGGTCGGGTCAATATCACCGGACAAAAACCCGTTAATGCGGCTGGCAAAATGCGGCGAAAAATTATAGGCGGCCATGCCTGCCAGACTGGTCATTGCGCCAACAACAATCATCAGGGTTTTGGGTGCGCCTGCGATAAAAAACATCAAGGCCCAGCTAAACAGAATTAAAACCGCCTGCCCGAAATCTGGCTGTAATACCAGAATAAGAACCACAATAACCGTCACCAGAAAAGACAGCGACTTGCCCGGAGGCCCGGCGATATCATTGCTGGCTGACATCAGCCAGGCAATGAAAACCACAAATACCGGCTTGATAAATTCAGACGGCTGCACCGCCACAAACCCCAGCGAATACCAGCGCATCGCGCCTTTGCCAAAATTTGTCCCGAAAACCGGTAATAAAATCAACGCAACAAATGAGAGGAAAAAACAGATAATCGCCCAACGCTTTACCCGCTGTGGCTCCTGAATCGATACAAATATCATGACCACTAGCGCCAAAAGGCCAAAAAACGCCTGCCTGCCAACAAAATAAAACGTGCTGAACCCGTGCTTGGCCGCCAAGGGAGGCGAGGCCGCCATGCCCAGAAACAGGCCTATTACAAATAGAATTATAATCGCTGCCAACACCCAGCGATCTACGGTCCGCCACCAGCGTGAAAATGCCGGTTCAGCGGATTTGACCGCAACCGCGCCAAATACCATTTCTGTCATGGAGCCTGCTTATCCTCATGTTTACTGCCACATCCGGATTGCGCCTGTTTTCAGATCTTCCGGTTATTTATCCACTATAACGAATCATAAATTCAAAAGCCAGCTTTTCACATAGGCAACGGGAAATTCCCCTCAAACATTGCCCAGATGCAGGGCCTATTACTCCTGCACCATCTTTTCAAATAGGGTGCCACGCGCTTCAAAATTGTCAAACTGGTCAAAACTGGCACAAGCCGGTGCCAACAGCACTGTATCGCCTTTTTGGGCGTCGCGCTTTGCGGCAATAACCGCATTTTCCAGTGTTTCACAAATCTCATGCGGGGTTTCGCCCAGCGTAACAGAAAAATCTTTTGCGGCCTCGCCGATCAGATATGCTTTGGCGATCCGGCCAAACAAAGGTGTCAATTCGGCAATGCCGCCTTCTTTTTTCTGACCACCGGCAATCCAGCGGATGTTTTCAAACGCTTTTAAGGATTTCCCGACCGAATCCGCATTGGTGGCCTTGCTATCATTCACAAATGCAATCCCGTCAATATCCGCCACTTTCTGACAGCGATGCCGTAAGCCGGCATAGCTTTGCAAACCGGTTTCAATTACCTTTGGCGCCAGCCCGAGGCTGCGGCACACCGCATAAGCCGCACAGGCATTTTGGCGGTTATGGCTGCCCGGCAGGCCTGACATTTCGCGTAAATCAATCGAGGCTAGCTGACGCCCCTTACGCCGCTCGGCCAGAAAACCCTTGCGGCTATAGACCTGCCAGCCATCGCCGGGCAATTTACGATTGGCAATCTGAATAACCGGTGTTCCCGATTGCAACATCCGGTTTTCCAGATAACAGCCCTCGGGCTGGTCCATGCCAAGGATCGCCCTGTCCGGTGCGGTGGTGGTAAACAGCCGCGCCTTGGCCGCAAAATATCCGCCCAGACCAGCGTGCCGGTCCAGATGGTCGGGCGACAGGTTCAGAAAAACCGCAATATCCGGCGATAAAATCCGCGCCAGTTCCAGCTGATAAGATGACAGTTCCAGAATAACCACTTCGTTATCGATCATCGGATCTAAGCTAAGCGCGCCGGTGCCAAAATTGCCACCCAGTTGCACGGGCCGGTTGGCTGATTGCAAAATATGGGCAATCAGGGCCGCAGTAGTTGATTTACCGTTTGAACCGGTAATGCAGACAATTTTGGGCTCATGGTCAAACATCGACCATTCCGGCTGGGCAAAAGATTGAAAGAACAGGCTGATGTCATTGTCAACAACCACGCCCCTTTCCCATGCGATTTTAACCGCCGGATGCGGCGCCGGAAACAGATGCGGAATACCGGGGGATACAATAAGCGTGGTGATGCCCTCCCAGTTTTTGTCACGCGACAGGTCGGCGATTTCAAATTCGGTCGCGTTATCCCGTGCGGCTTCATTGTCATCCCAACAAACCGGAATCGCACCACCGGCGCTTAAGGCTTGTGCGGTGGCAAGCCCCGAACGCCCCAACCCCAACACGCCAACGCGCTGGCCTTTATATCCGGTTACAGGGATCATCGAAGTTTCAACGTCGCCAGCCCGACCAGCGCCAGAATAATGGAAATAATCCAGAACCGGATCACGATCTGGGATTCCCCCCAACCGCGTTTTTCGAAATGATGGTGAATAGGCGCCATCAAAAACACCCGCTTGCCGGTTTTTTTGAAATACAGCACCTGAATAACCACGCTAAGCAATTCAACCACAAACAAGCCGCCAATGATGGCCAGCACAATTTCGTGTTTGGTGGCAACCGCAATGGCCCCCAATGCGCCGCCCAGCGCCAATGATCCGGTATCGCCCATAAACACCGCAGCAGGCGGTGCATTATACCACAAAAACCCAAGCCCGCCGCCCATCAGGGCTGCTACAAATATGGTTAGCTCTCCGGTGCCGGCAACGTAATGCAGCTCCAGATATTCGGTAAAATCCGTGCGCCCCACCAGATAGGCAATAATGCCAAAAGACCCCGCCGCGATCATCACCGGCATAATCGCCAAACCATCCAGCCCATCGGTTAAATTCACCGCATTGGCCGAGCCAACGATCACAATCATCACAAATGGCACAAAGAGAATACCCAGATACAGCAAAGCATCTTTGAATATCGGAAAAGCAAGGTAACCCGACAGGCTGTCATCTTGCAACCACATCACCCAGAGACCGGCAATAGCCGCAATGACAAAGCCAAGCCCGAGCCGAATTTTCCCTGAAACACCTTTGGTGTTTTGCTGTTTGACCTTTAGAAAATCATCCCAGAACCCGATGGCGCCAAAACTATAGGTAACAAAAAGCACCATCCATACATAGCCGTTATCAATGCGGGCCCATAACAGCGTAGAAACCAGTATCGCCCCCAAAATCAAAACGCCACCCATGGTTGGTGTGCCTGCTTTGGCCAGAATGTGGCTTTGCGGCCCATCCTCGCGGATCGGCTGGCCTTTGCCTTGTTTGGCGCGCAACAGGTTGATCAGCGGCTGGCCAAATAAAAACCCGAATATCAAAGCCGTGAAAAATGCGCCGCCAGAACGAAAGGTGATATACCGGAACAGGTTGAAAAAATCGCCATGGCCTGACAGCTCTGATAAATAGTAAAGCATTACGACTTTCCCGTGGTTTGCACTAATGAAGTGGCTTCGCCCAAATTCTTGAGCGCGTCAACCAGTATCGCCATTTTTGTGCCCAAAGATCCCTTGACCATAACCACATCACCGGATTTAATCTGACGCGCAATAAGCGCCAGCATTTCGGTGGAATCATTGGTCTTCAACCCACGTTTTTCAGGTGGCAACAGCCCGTAAAGTTCGGCCATACAGGGGCCAACGCAATGAAAAATATCAATTTTTTTAACACTTTCCTGCCTCGCAATATCTTTGTGCAACTCAATACCGGTATCACCCAGTTCCAGCATATCCCCCAAAATCGCAACTTTTCTGCCTTTGGCAGCAGCCAAAACCGTCAATGCAGCATTTACCGAGGCCGGATTGGCATTATAGCTTTCATTGACCAGCTCAAACGCACCATCCATACCCGCCGGACCCAGCAAAACCCGATAGGACGCGCCACGTCCCTCAGGGGGGTGCCAATCCATCAAGCCCAATATCGCGCGCGCAAGGTCCGCGCCCAGCGCATCGACAATGGCCAGCACCGCCAGCCCATTCATTGCCAGATGCGCGCCCGATGTGTTCAGCTTAAATACCAGATTTTGCCCCTTGTGATCGGCTTGTGCCACGGTCACACCACGGGTTTGCTCGATATTTTTTAGCGAAAAATCAGCCGATTTGCCAAAGGTCACCACATTTTTGCCAGCGGCGGCTTTCAAAATATCAAAATCCGGCAGGTCAGCGTTCAGCACCGCAATGCCATCCGGTTCCAGCCCCTCGAAAATCGCGGCCTTTTCACGGGCAATATCACGCACCGAGCTAAACGCCTCCAGATGCACCGCCGCCACGGTGGTAATCATCGCCACATGGGGCTGCGCCATTTTTGCCAGCGGCGCGATTTCACCGGGATGATTCATGCCGATTTCAAGGATGGCAATTTCGGTATCCGCAGGCATACGCGCCAAGGTCAGCGGCACGCCCTCATGGTTATTATAGCTTTTCTCGGCCACATGCAGCCTGGCCTGCCCTGTCAAAGCACAACGCAACATTTCTTTGCTGCCGGTTTTGCCGACCGATCCGGTAATGGCGACAACCTTGGCGTCACAACGGGCGCGAGCGGCAATACCAAGCGCCACCAAACCCTCCAGAACATCGGGAACCAGCAAAAGCGGCAAGTCTTCCAGCCCCTCGGGGATTTTTGAAACCAATGCCGCAGCAGCACCTTTGTCAAACGCGGCCTGAATAAAATCATGACCATCGAGCAAAGCACTTAGCGCCACATAAATGTCGCCCTTTTGCAAGCTCCGCGTATCAATCGACACACCATCAGCCTGCCAATCTTTTACGCACACACCACCCGTGGCTGCCACAGCATCGTCTCTGGTCCAGAGGCTCATAGGCTGGCTTCCAATGCCTGAACCGAAATGCTGGCCTGTTCAGCATCGTCAAAAGGCAAAATGTCTTCGCCAACCGCTTGGCCGGTTTCATGGCCCTTGCCGGCAATCAGCAATGTGTCGCCCGGTTGCAATGTATCGACACCGCGCAATATCGCCTCGGCACGATCGCCGACCTCATTCGCATCGGGGCAACCGGCCATGACCTCGGCGCGGATGGTGGCAGGGCTTTCCGAGCGCGGATTATCATCGGTTACAAAAACCAGATCGGCAAATTCGGATGCTGCTTTGCCCATCAAGGGTCGCTTGCCTTTGTCGCGGTCTCCGCCAGCGCCAAACACCACAATCAACCGCCCCATCACATGGGGGCGCAGCGCGGTTAAGGCGGTTTTCAGGGAATCCGGTGTGTGGGAATAATCAACAAATATCTTTGCGCCATTGCTGCGGATTGCTGCCAGTTGCATCCGGCCTCTGACGGTTTGCAGCTTGTGCAGCACATCAAAAACCGCCTCCGGCTTTGCGCCGCTGGCAATGGCCAGCCCCGCTGCCATCAAGGCATTCGAGGCCTGAAACCCGCCGATAAGATCAAGTCGCGTTGAAAAAACCTGGCCTTGCCATGAAAACCGCAATTCCTGCCCGTTATCATCAAAACGCGTGTTCAGAATTTGCAAATCGCAGCCCTTTGCGCCGCCAACGGATATCACGGTTTGTTTGCGGCCTTGGGCAATCAGGCGCACCGTGTCGCCAAACGGATCATCCAAATTGATCACGGCGGTTTTGCCCTCGGCCAGAACCCTGTCAAACAGCCCGGCTTTGGCCGCGAAATAATCACCAAAGCTTTCGTGGTAATCCATATGGTCCCGGGTGATATTGGTAAATGCCGCCGCGCAAAGATCAACCCCGTCCAGCCGCCGCTGCTCCAACCCGTGCGAAGAAGCCTCCATCGCCGCATGGGTAATCCCCTTCGCGGCAAATTCCTGCAATAATTGATGCAAGGCAATCGGTTCGGGCGTGGTATGGGCCAGCGGCGCGGTAATGGCGCCCTCCACCCCTGTTG
>JAKITE010000090.1 GCA_021648225.1 Paracoccaceae bacterium | reverse complement strand
CACAGGGCATGACCGCAGGGGCGGCCATGTCGTTTATGGTGGCTGGCGCGGTCAGTAGCATTCCGGCCATGACTGCGGTGTGGTCACTGGTGAAACCACGGGTTTTTGCGATGTATATTTCGCTGGGTATCGGTGGCGCAATTGCGGCTGGATTTGCGTTTTCGCTGGTCGCCTGATTTTTATGCCACACGGGGGCAGCGAAATTTCTTTGGCACCGTAGATGCGTTTGGAAACGGTGCGTGGAAACCACGCACCCTACGGCTTATGGTAAATATTGCGCTGGATTAACGCTTTCGGTGCCGACGCGGACCTCAAAATGCAGGGTTGGCGGGTCACCCGGTGCAACGCGGCCAATGGTTTGGCCTTTTCTAACCGTGTCACCTTTGGCAACATTAGCTGTGCCGATACGGCCATAAACCGTCATCAAATCATTGGAATGCCGGATTAATATAATGGTGCCAAGCCCGCCGAGCGATTCCGAAACCAGTGCAATGGTGCCGTCTCCGGCGGCCACGACCACGGCTAACGGTTCGGTTTGATAATCAATGCCCTCGTTTTTGTCGCGACCAGAGGGTTGATAGCCGCGCAGAACAGTTCCGGCCACGGGCAGAACAAATGGCGCATTCGGGTTGGTTGCAACAGGCGCTGGCGCGGGTTCAGCCACGACAACAGGTGCAGTGATTTCCGGTGCGGGGGTAGGTGCTGGTGCCGGTGCGGGGGTTTCAACCGCCGGAACCAGATTGGTATCGGGAACCGGAATAATCAATTGCTGGCCGGTGCGCACGCCCAAATCGGAGCCAAGACCGTTCCAGGAGGCCAGCGCCGTAACCGAAACATTATAATTGCGGGCAATTTCATAAGCGGTTTCACCAGCCTCGACGCGGTGGCGCAAGGGCGCCGTCGGGCTGCCGACCTCGGGCGCAGAGGTATTGCTGACATTTTCAATGGCCGAAATTGCGATTTCTTCGGACCAGCCGGAAGGCGAGGAAACAAGATTGCCACCAACATTTACCGGCAGCACCAGAACCTCGCCCGCGCGGGGTTCATAGCGCAGCGGCAGGCCGTTGGTTTCGGCCAGTTCGGTAGCGGTCAACCCGATGCGATTGGCAATTGACGTTAAACTGTCGCCTTCGCGGGCAACAATAACCTGATAATCCTCATAGGTGATCACACCGCGCGCATCCGCGCCGGGGCGATCAAATGAGGGCACCGCCTCGGAATTTCGCTGAAACGGCGAGGTGATGCGCGACAGATCAATGCCGTTTTCGGTGATGGATGCGCAACCAGATAAAATGATTGCTGCTGCCAAGGTGGTTGAAATTCGTAAGCTTCTGATAATCATGGTATTTTGCCCTTTTGCCTTACTTAAACCGCCCTTTTCGGGTCTGATTTATGCGTCTATGTCTGATGCCACACCTTCCAGCAGGGGCACAAAACGCACGCTGTTTAGTTCACTATACTCTAAACCTTCGTTAGTTTTAACTATTTTTATAAGGTTCTGTATAGTGTCGGACTGTCCAACCGGCAATACCATGATTCCACCAACTTTTAGCTGCGCCAAAAGGCTGCTTGGCGGGTCTTCGGCAGCGGCGGTTACCAGAATGCGATCAAACGGGGCCTGTTCGGGCAGGCCAAGGCTGCCATCGTCGGCAATCACGGTTACATTGCCCAGATCAAGGTCGCGCAACACCTGCTTGGCCATACGCGCCAAAGGCCGGTGGCGTTCAACCGTATAAACCCGCCGCGCCAAACGGCTAAGGATAGCAGCCTGATAGCCCGATCCGGTGCCGATTTCCAATACTTTGTGGCGAGGCTGAACATCCAGAGCTTGGGTCATTTGTGCCACTACGCTGGGTTGGCTGATGGTTTGGCCACAGGCGATTGGCAGCGGGGTGTTTTGAAAAGCGCGATCTTTGAATATGCCCGCGACAAATGCGTCTCGCGGGGTTTTTTCCATGGCGTCCAGCACGCGGGTATCAGTTATACCATGGCTGCGGAGCGCAAAAACAAACTGCATCTGGTCCTCGGAAATCATCTTAGCCCTCTATCGCTGATTTAAGGGTTTCCAGCACGCTATAGGCGGTCAGATCAGCCCGCAGGGGCGTGACAGTGATATAGCCGTTGGCGGCCTCGCGCGCGTCTGAACCTTCGGCAGAGCTGATATTGCTGGCATTATGCATCAACCACAGGATTTGCTGGCCATTCGGGGCGATTTGCGGTTCAACCCCAAAGGCGACATTGCTGCGGGTGCCTTGATTGGTGGCTTTGACGCCTTTGACATTCTCAGCCGAAACCGGCGGGAAATTGACGTTGTAAAACACGCCGTATGGCTTGTCATGCCACGGGGCTTTTGCCAAAAGATCTTGCACAAGTTTAACGCCGTGCTTGCGTGCTGCATCAAATGCATTTTCGGTAACGCCGCCCAGCTGGGTATAATATTGCGACATGGCAATGGATTTATAGCCCTGCATCGCGGCCTCCATCGCGGCACCTACGGTGCCGGAATAAACCGTGTCTTCGGCGACGTTATGGCCCCGGTTAACACCGGAAAGAACAAGGTCTGGTTTCATATCGCCCAGAACCTCGTGCAGGCCGACCAGCACACAATCGGCGGGGGAGCCCTCAACCGTGAAACGTTTTTCGCCAAGCTTGGCCATGCGCATGGGTTTCAAGTAGGAAATGCAGTGCGATACGCCCGATTGCTCAAAGGCGGGGGCAACCACCCAGACCTCGCCATCGGGGCCGGCAATTTCAGCGGCAATTTCTTCGGCTATTTTCAGGCCGGGGCCGGTGATGCCATCATCATTGGTAACCAGAATACGCATGTTTTTTCTTTCACAGTTTAGCGTGTTTTATGCAGGTTGGGCCGGTCCGTCCATAGGCAGAAAAATTTGTTGCCAAAGTGAGTCATTTTTGCCGCGCTAGAAACGCAGCGACAGGCAAGACATACCGCCATCAATTTTGGCACATTCGGAATTGTTGATCTCTACCACATCATAACCGGCTTTTTGCAATATCGCGTGGGTTCTAGGGAACCCCTTGGCCATTAGCACCTTGTCATTAACCCGAATGGCATTGGCGGCGGCTTCTTCGCCATCAGCGGTATAGATGACATTATAGCCTGTAAAACACCCTGAATCCGCAAGGCGTTTGGTAGAAAGAATGGTCTCGCCATCCAGCAAGGAGCAATCGGTTTTGAAATGCAGCACACCTGACGGGGTTTCAACAATGCGCAGCGTATAGTTCGAGTTTTGCACAATGAATTGCAGCGCGGCAATACCGGCGCGATTGGTTCGATCCGACAGGCCAACCAGAATTTCGGTGTTGGTAGTCAGAATATCGCCAGCCTCGATATAGCCGGTTTCGATTTTATACAGATCGTAATGTTGGGCCAGATGCGGGGCGATTTCAGCAACCTCGCCCATACGCGAAGGCGCGCCGGGGCGCATTAGAATGGCCATTTCGGGCAGGCAAAGCGCGGTGTCTTCGACAAATTGCGCATCAGGGAAATCGGGCAGGGCGGGGAGTTCGGTGACTTCTAAGCCAGCCAGCTTTAGCGTTTCCACGTAATGGGCATGGTCACGCTGCATTTGGGCAAAATCGGGCATGCCGATATCGGTGGCGCGCAAGCCGTTGATGACGCTTTTGGCAGGGCTGCGGGTGATGGCGCGGGTGAAGGTGAAGCTGGGGTTTTGCATGGCTAATCCTTGGAACGGTGCGTGGAAGCCACGCACCCTACGATAATGTTCCATCCGCTGTGATTACGGTTTTATCGCCCATATAGGGTTGTAATACCGCTGGAATATTGATCGAACCGTCTTGTTGCTGATTGTTTTCGATCACCGCAATCAGTGTGCGCCCTACCGCAAGGCCGGAGCCATTTAGCGTATGCACAAATTCCGGTTTGCCACCATCACGCCGGAAACGGGTGTTCATACGGCGCGCCTGAAAATCACCGGCAACCGAGCAGCTGGAGATTTCGCGATAAGTATTCTGGCCGGGCAGCCATGCCTCTATGTCATAGGTTTTGCGCATGCCGAACCCCAGATCGCCAGTGCAAAGCACCACGGTGCGATAGGGGATTTCCAGCGCGTCCAATATGCCCTCGGCGCATTTTGTCATGCGCTCTAGTTCTGCCGCGCTATCCTCGGGCTTGGTGAAGGCCACCATTTCGACCTTTTCAAACTGGTGCTGGCGCAGCATGCCGCTGGTGTCACGACCGGCAGATCCGGCCTCACTGCGGAAGCATTGCGAATGGGCGGTCAGGCGGATGGGCAAGGATGTCTCGTCAATAATATTGCCCGCCTCGGAATTCACCAGCGTGACCTCGGCAGTGGGGATCAGCCACCAGCCGTTTTCCGTGCGATATGAATCCTCGGCAAATTTGGGCAGCTGGCCAGAGCCATACATGGCCTCGTCGCGCACCAGAACCGGTGTCCAGATTTCATCAAAACCGTTTTGGTCGACATGGGTGTTAAGCATAAATTGCCCAAGCGCGCGGTGCAGGCGGTTGATGGCGCCGCGCAGCACCACAAACCGCGCGCCGGACAATTTGCCTGCGGTGGCGAAATCGAGGCCTTTGGCAGCACCCGCAACCTCAAAATGTTCTTTGGGGGTAAAGGCGAATTTGCGCGGGGTGCCGATGCGGCGGATTTCGACGTTATCATCCTCATTCGCGCCATCGGGGACATCGTCAGCGGGCAGGTTGGGCAGGGTCAGCAACAGGGTGCTTAGCTGCTTGGATACTTGTTTTGCCTCGGCTTCCAGCGTGGCGATTTCGGTTTTTTTATCAGCGACCAGCGCGCGGAGCCGTTCAAACTCGGCCTCGTCGCCGGATGCTTTGGCGGCCCCGATTTGTTTTGAGGCGGCGTTGCGATCCGCCAAGGCCTGTTCGGCGGCATGGATATCGGCGCGCCGTTGCGCGTCGATCTCAAGGATTTCAGCCGCTTGCGCAGGCAACCCACGGCGTTTGAGGCCAGCGTCAAAAGCGGCAGGGTTATCGCGGATGGTGCGGATGTCATGCATGGGTTTGGCCTGTATTGGATTCGTTTGGGGGGTTATGCAATTTTTTTAACGGGGGATAAAGGGGCGGGTGATGTTGGCGTAGGGTGCGTGGTTTCCACGCACCGCTCCGGTGTTGGTGTTAAGACGGTGCGTGGAAACCACGCACCCTACAGGTTGGCGGCGGTTTTGGCGGCTTGCCATTTTGCTATGAATTCAGGCCATTTCATTTCGTTTTGTTTCCATTCCGGTTCCTTGACGTTCTTGGGTAAGAGTGTTGTTCCATCGCCAAATATGGAACTGACTTGGTCTTGCGTTAGGTTAAGTATGTTGGTTAAGTCTGTCGATTTAACCGCTGCGGTTTCAATTTTTACCTCGTTGAAATCTGCTGCGGTTAACAGCGCTTCGCATAGGTCCGAGCCACTCAAATCGGCACGGCGCAAATACGCTCCTTGCAGTTGGGCACCAGCAATATCGGCTCCGCGCATTTGCGAGTTGCGGAGGTCTGCACCCTGTAAGATGGTGCCATCAAGTAAAGAATTATCCAAGTCAGACCACATCAGGTCCAGCTTTTGAAGGTTGGTGTAGCGCAAGTCCAGCGAGTATTTACGTTTGGTTGGATTGCTTTCTGTGTTTCTTTCAAATTCGATATGCTCAGCCTTGCGCCGCCCGATAACGCTAAGCGCGGCCTGAATATCGATTGGTGCAGTGTCGATTGTGTGTATATCGTCCAGTAGTTTTTCCAGCCATCCGTCCTGATTGCTATCAATGCTGATTTTAACTGCGCCATTGGCGGGGGCGCTGTTACGCACATAGGCGCACAGGATTTCCATTACCGAGATATGATCACGTTTGCTGTCTTGGCTGATGCGTTCCAGCGCGTAAATCGCGCCAACGCGGACCTCAAGATTAGGTTGGGTTTTGTTGTCATCTTCGCGGGTGGATTTCTCCGCCCCCACTTCCCCACGGCTTTGCTGATGCGGTCGGTCATGTGGCCTTGCTCGGCAATATTGACCTGTTTTTGCGTAACAAAAGCGCGCCAGATTATAAACGGAACACCGAGTAGTGCCGCGAGGATAAGCGCATAGTTGCGCGCATCTCCGCTATCAGAACCATTAAATAACGCCATCACAAAAAGAGTAAATACTGTCAGCACAGAACCGGCCACAACAAAAAATAATAACCCGCCCAAAATTCCACCAAGCGTTTGGCTTTTGGATAAATCAGGTGATTTTGAATAGCCCAGCCATTCGACTAAGCTCAATTTTTCTTTTGCCATTGGCTCTTTTGTCCCTGTGTTTTCAACCAGTATGCACCATTCAATTGCACGTTGAAAGGGGTGGCGGGCTGAACCCCGCCCTACGGGTTAGCTGTGGCGTAGGGTGCGTGGTTTCCACGCACCGTTCCGGTGTTGGCGTTAAGTTGGTGTGTGGGGACCACGCACCCTACGGGTTTTTTGCTTGTGGAATGTTACGTTTTTAACCATGCTTTGCAAAAAGGAATCCTGTATGGCCAACACTTCCCCTCCGATATTTGACGGGCATAATGATGTTCTGACCCAGCTTTATAAAGGCGCGTCTGTTGACAGGTTTATTAGCGGCAATGACAAACATATTGATTTGCCTAAGGCCACGCTCGGCGGGTTTGGCGGCGGGTTTTTTGCCATCTGGGTGCCCTCGGATATAGACGAAGCGCCGCTGTTCGAGGCCATGCGCGCCGATAGTTATGATATCGACGTGCCGCCAAACATCCCCCAGCCCGAGGCCTTACAGGTGGCAATGGCGCAGGCCGCGATATTGCTGCAATTACAGCGCGCGGGGGCGTTGGAAATTTGCACAAGCGTGGCTGAAATTCGATCTTGCCTTAACAGCGGCAAAATGGCGGCGATTTTGCATATGGAGGGCGCCGAGGCGATTGATACCAATTTTGACAGCCTGCATGTTTTGCATGGGGCCGGTTTGCGATCTTTGGGTCTGGTCTGGAGCCGCCATAACGCCTTTGGCTACGGGGTGCCGTTTGCCTTTCCCAAATCCCCCGATACGGGGCCGGGGCTTACAGCGGCGGGCAAAGATCTGGTGCGCGAATGTAATGATTTGAACATTCTGCTGGACCTGTCGCATCTAAATGCAGCCGGTTTTTGGGATGTCGCCAAAATCAGCAATGCGCCGCTGGTGGCGACCCATTCCAATGTGCATGCGTTATGTGCCAGTTCGCGCAACCTTACCGATGATCAACTAATGGCCATTAAGGACAGCGACGGCATGGTCGGGATCAATTTTGCGGTATCGTTTCTGCGCGAGGATGGCAGGATGCAGGCCGATACTTCGCTGGACATCATGATGCGGCATCTGGACTATTTGCTCAAACATCTGGGCGAAGACCGCGTCGGGTTCGGGTCGGATTTTGACGGGGCGATGGTGCCTGCGGGAATCAAGGATGCCAGCGGTCTGGGTGTGCTGCGCGAGGCTATGCACGCCCACGGTGTGGGTGATGCTTTGATGGCAAAAATATGTAATGAAAACTGGCTGAGGGTTTTGGCAAAAACCTGGGAATAGCCAAAGTCGGCGCAGCGCAAGTAATAAATGCAAGCGCAACCGGTGCTTTCGGAAACAATATTGCGCGTTGATTTATTTCAAAAATGCGGTTCCCAATTCGCAAAACAGGCGGTAACCTGCGCGCAATAATAAACGTTTCGAAATTCTGGGAGGAAAACAATGAAACTAAGTATCTTGAAAATGACAACCGTGGCTGCGATCATCGGCGCATTCGGCACCGAGGCTATGGCGGTGGAATGGAATGTTTCGGTATGGGGCAAACGCCGCGCATTTACCGAACATGTCGAGCGCCTTGCCGAATTGGTATCCGAGCGCACCAATGGTGAATTCACCCTGAATATTTCCTATGGCGGCTTGTCGAAAAACAAAGAGAACCTTGACGGTATCTCGATCGGTGCGTTTGAAATGGCGCAATTCTGTGCGGGTTATCATGCGGATAAAAACCCGTCGATTACCGTGCTTGAATTGCCTTTCCTTGGCGTAACAACCCTTGAGCAGGAAATCGCGGTTTCGCAGGCAATTTATGCCAACCCTGCGGTTCAGGCAGATCTTGCGCGTTGGAATGCAACCTTGTTGATGCCTTCGCCCTTGCCGCAATATAACATCGTCGGTTCTGGTGATGCGCCACGTACCTTGGCGGATTTTGAAGGCATGACCGTTCGCGCAACCGGTGGTATTGGTCGTGCGATGGCCGCGGTTGGTGCGGTTCCGACCTCCATGTCAGCCACCGAAGTGCGCCAGGCCATGGATAGCGGTGTTGTCAAATCCGTAGCCTTTGCGCCACATGCACATATGTCTTTTGGCACTGTTGAAAACGCCACTTGGTGGACAACCAACCTTAACCCCGGCACAGTAAATTGCCCCGTTGTGGTTAATTCCGATGCTCTGGCTGATCTTAGCGATGAAAACCGCGAGGCTCTGCTTGGTTCGGTTGACGAAGCGCTGGCGCATTATGTTGATTATTACAACAACGCCACCATGGCAGCATGGGGCCCATTGCTGGAAGAAAAAGGCATTGAGCAGATATCCTATTCCGACGAGGAACTGGCGGCATTCCGCGAAGCCGTTGCTGGCCCTGCGGCTGCAGCATGGATCGAGGATATGAACGGTCGAGGGCTTCCGGCTCAGGAGTTGTATGACCTTGTGATTTCCACACTGGCAGCCAACTAAGCCGGTTAAATGATATTGCCCGCTCCGGCTTGGTCGGGGCGGGCTTTTATATGGGGGAAGTATGAGCTTGCATTCGAACATTCTGGTTGATGACAGCTGGCTTAGCTGGCTGGATCAAAAGCTTTTCAAAGTAGAAACCGTATTTGCGCTGGTAAGCGGCATTGCGGTGTTTTCCCTGATGATATTGGCGGTGGTTTCGGTTGGCGGGCGTCATATCGCCAATCAGCCTTTGTCAGGTTATGTGGACTGGATTGAACAAGCCATGCCGCTGATTGCCTTTGTCGGTATTTCCTATACGCAACGTCTTGGCGGCCATATCCGCATGGATATTCTGATCGGGCGGCTGCGCGGGCGGTTTTTATGGAGCGCTGAATTTATCACTACTTTGGTTATGTTTGTCTTGCTGGCATTGCTGGTTTGGGGCACCTATTCGCATTTCTTGCGGGCGTTCGATTTTAATGCCCCAAACTGGAGCCGCGATTCCAGCCTTGATATCGGGTTGCCGCTTTGGCCGATGAAACTGGTAATTCCGGTGGCTTTTTCGGTGTTGTGCCTGCGGCTGTTATTGCAGCTTTGGGCCTATGGCCGCGCGATACTTACCGGCAACCCCGGCCCGATTGCGGTGCCATTGATTGAATCGGCAGCAGATGCAGCAGCGGCCGAGGCCGCAACAGTTTCAGGTTTTGACAAGGGGGACCGTTAAGATGGATTCCATAGATATTGGCCTGATTGTTACAGGTATTATGTTGTTTTTTGTGGTGGTCGGCATGCGGGTGGCCTTTGCTGCCGCCTTGGCAGGTGTGCTGGGCTTGGTCTGGATTTTCTGGGCTAAAAAAGGCTATGACCCCGAACAATTTATGTGGGCTTTGACCGTAGCGGTGAAAACCGCAGGGCAGGTGCCCCATTCCAAGATTTCCTCACAAGCCTTGTCCTTGATCCCGACCTTTATTCTGATTGGCTATCTGGCCTATTATGCAGGGCTGACAAAGGCGTTGTTTGACGCGGCAAAACGCTGGATTGGCTGGTTGCCGGGTGGCTTGGCGGTATCAACCGTGTTTGCCACCGCCGGTTTTGCCGCGGTGTCTGGTGCATCGGTGGCGACATCGGCTGTTTTTGCCCGTATTGCTATCCCTGAAATGCTGGCCGAAGGGTATGACAAACGCTTTGCGGCGGGGGTTGTGGCGGCAGCGGGCACGTTGGCCTCGCTTATTCCGCCATCCGCCATTCTGGTGATCTATGCGATTATTGTCGAACAAGACGTTGGTGCGTTGCTGTTGGCAGGGTTTTTGCCCGGCGCGTTCTCAGCGTTGATTTACGGTTTGCTGGTTGTGGGCATGGCGTTGACTTTCAAGAATTTTGGCCCTCCGGTTGGCGGGTTCACTTGGAAGCAACGGTTTCAGTCCCTGCCCGGGGTGTTTCCGATTTTCTTTGTGGTCGCGATCATCATTTTCTTTATCTACAACCCGTTTGGCGGCGATGCATGGGGCACCCCGACCGAGGGCGGCGCGTTGGGCGCGTTTGTGGTGTTTGTCATAGCGGTTTATCGCGGCATGCGCTGGAAACAGCTTAAATCGGCCCTGTTGGAGACCGCAAAACTGACGGTGATGATTTTCACCATCATCTGGGGCGTGCTGATTTTTGTGCGCTTTCTTGGGTTTGCCGATCTGCCGGGGGTGTTTGCCGACTGGATCACCACGCTTGATCAATCACCGATGCTAACGCTGATTTACATTCTGCTGGCTTATGCAATTCTGGGTATGTTTATGGATGCGATCGGCATGTTGTTGCTGACCTTGCCTGTAACCTATCCAGCCATCATTGCGCTGAATGGCGGGCCGGATGTGGCCGCGATTGACAGTGCATTCGGGCTTTCGGGGGCTACGGTCGGTATCTGGTTCGGTATCATTGTCGTGAAAATGGCAGAGCTGGCGTTGATAACCCCGCCCATTGGGCTGAACTGTTTTGTGGTTGCGGGTGTGCGACCGGATATTTCGGTTCAGGATGTATTTCGCGGGGTTTCGCCGTTTTTCGTGGCGGATGCGCTGACCATTGCCGGGCTGATTGCCTTTCCTGCGATTGTGATGTTCCTGCCTAATCTGCTGTTGGGGTGATAATTGAAACCTGCAAAATGGCAGCTTCGTGGCTGCTAACCTGTGCAAAAGCAGCGGGCATTTCCGGTTGTGAAACCAGATGGGGAAACAGTGCCGATAATTCCAGACGGGTCTTTTCGCCAAGCGCGTTTAACCCGTCAGCCACGGGATGAAAGCTCTCGCTCGGAAGGTTATCCCCGAAAACAATCTCGTGCCGGTCAAATAGAATATGGTAATACTCAACCGATACTGCCTGATGATCAACCAGAATGGATCGGTCATTGGTCAGATCAATGGCCGCGCATAAAACTGATGCCTGGCCAAACAGCACCTCTGCGCGCCAATCTTTCAGGCAAATACGGTGTTGTTGCGACAAGCGCGTATCTTTTGCAGGCATTTCGGGGCCAAATGCGGATTGCTTTATAAGAACGGGCCTGAATTCAGGCCGTATTTGCATTTCTGCTGCATCTATGGTGCGTTTTCCGATCCAGCGGATGGGCTGAAAGCCATGCTCTTGTGTGGCAATCATATCGCCGACCTTCAAGGTCTCGATCTTTGATTCACCGATTCTGGTTTGAATTTCAGTGCCTTTGGTAAAGCAGTAGATGCCCGGATCAGGTATTCCTGCGCCTTCGTAAACTCCGTCCTGGGTGTAATTCAATGATTGGCCGGGGCTGGCATCATCAGTATAGGCAACCGATTCAATGCTGGTGCCTTGATCGTTAAACAGGTTAACCGTATCGCCGCCGGTATTGTTAAGGGGGCGCCAACCGGCAACCGGAATAAGAACCGTGCCGGGGGCAGGGTTGAACGCGGCAATGAATTCTGCTTCGGTGATGTTATCATTATAAAATATCGCAACCTCGCCAGCAGCAAGGGTTACATCGGGAAAGGTGCCAACCCCGCCACTCGCAGTGTTGCTGTCATCTAGCGTCCAGCCATTTAGCGATACTGGCCCGGCGCCCGTATTCAGGATTTCAACCCATTCATAATTATTATCCGGAAGCGAATTATCCGGATCATACATTATTTCGGTTATAACAATATCGGTATCAGGCATAAGTTGTTT
>JAKITE010000089.1 GCA_021648225.1 Paracoccaceae bacterium | reverse complement strand
ATCGCCGGGGAAAGCGTCGCGATCGCGACGAAACACCGGAATTCGCTGACCGCCTAGTTGCGATCAACCGCGTATCCAAAACTGTTAAGGGTGGTAAGCGTTTTGGCTTTGCCGCACTTGTGGTTGTGGGTGACCAAAAAGGCCGCGTTGGCTTTGGCAAAGGTAAAGCAAAGGAAGTCCCCGAAGCAATTCGCAAGGCAACCGAGCAAGCCAAACGCCAAATGATCCGCGTGCCATTGCGCGAAGGCCGCACCTTGCACCATGACATTCCGGGCCGTCACGGCGCTGGCAAAGTCATGATGCGGACAGCCCCTGCGGGTACCGGTATTATTGCCGGTGGTCCAATGCGTGCGGTGTTTGAAATGTTGGGCCTGCAAGATGTGGTGGCAAAATCCATCGGCTCGCAAAACCCGTATAACATGATCCGCGCGACTATGGACGGCCTTAAAAAGCAAGGCAGCCCACGCAATGTTGCACAACGTCGCGGTAAGAAAGTCTCTGACATTCTGCCCGCACGCCCCGAAGCCCCTGTCGCTGCCGCTGAAGAAGCTGCACCGGCTGAAGCATAAGGACCAGCATCATGGCAAAAACAATCGTGGTAAAGCAGACCGGCTCACCGATCCGCCGCCCAAAAGACCAACTGGCAACTTTGAAAGGCCTCGGCCTGAATAAAATGCACAAAACCCGCGAGCTTGAAGATACGCCAAGCGTGCGCGGCATGGTTAACAAGATCTCGCATATGGTCGAGATTATTGAAGAAAAAGGTTAACGTATCGGTGCGTGGGAACCACGCACCCTACGGAAATTTGGAGCGCCTCGGGGGAAACCTCGGGGCGCTTTTTCGTTTAACAGGGTGTTAACCATGGCTTGATATGTATTACAAAAAGTATTACATATTGGGGTAAGTTGCATATGGAGTTTGAATGGGATGTTGGAAAGGCGCAATCGAATGTTGAGAAACATAGTGTGCCGTTCGAAATTGCTATTCAGGTGTTTCGCGACGGGGGCAGGGTAACAACCCAAGACCTGCGTTTCGATTATGGAGAAGAACGGCTGATAACAAGCGGGTTTATAGGCGGACGGTTGCACGTGGTGGTGCATGTCAATAACGCAGCAACGCAAACAGTCCGGTTAATATCTGCCCGCAAAGCAAATCGCAGAGAAAGGAAAAGTCATGGCACTCGTTAAATTTACACTCGATATGGAAAACCCGCCCGAAACCCCGCAAGAATATCTGGACCGTTTTGATGCCATCCGCGAAGAAGACATTGATTACAGCGACATTCCCGAAATGGACGATGAATTCTGGAAACACGCCAAAATTGTTCCCAACCCCTTAAAGCCAGTGGTAACCATGCGGTTGGAGCCAGAAACCGTGGCGTTTTTCAAAGGCGATAACCCAAAGGGATATACCGGACGCATGGCAGCGGTGTTGAAAGCATATGTTAAGGCGCAGCGGGCGGGGTGAGGTGGTTGGTGGGTGCGAGCACCCATCCTACGGGAATTGAAAATGCATCGGGGCGTTCTTTGATGGTAATGGCAGCTTTAAGTTGTGGCAACAAAAAAACCCGCTATAGTGATATAGTGGGTTCTCTTCTTTAGATCGGGCGTCCGTCACATCCTAAGATGCGCTGCCGACGATATCCCGATCTTTCACCGTATAATATATGTGGCGCCTACAAAAAAGTCAAGTGTTGGCGCGAAAGGATATTTGATATGACTGGAAAAAATCTGATTTCAGAGCCTCGGCTAGAAACATATAGAAGATTCACGAGAAGTGAGCCTAAGGCGATAGAGCTGCACAATATGACTTTGCAAGTTGGCTCGTCGCTTATGGCAGTTATTGCATTAATTGAGCTTGGGTTGCGAAATTTGGCAAATCAGCAAATCTCATTAGCATACGATGATGTCGATTGGATGGTTTCTCGAGAAACCAGGATAGAGTTCAGAGACAAAGAGAAGCGATCTATCCGCACGGCTATTCAACATGCAAAGAAGTCTCAATATGCCAAGCTAACTTATAAAGAAAAACAGGGACTTGACCTTCAAGTATTTCCTAGTGGTGTTCCTGAGGATATCAGGCATGAAGAACTTTCACGAATGCGCTGGCAGACTTTTGATGTTAATCAGGGGCAAGCAATCTCGCAAACCACCATCTTTTTTTGGAAAAGACTGTTTTCATCAGACTACGAAGCTACTTTATGGCGCGGATCGTTGCGAAAAGTATTTCCCATGAAACATATAAAACGTAAGGATGTTGCAATTCATTTAGAGGCGATCTATTCGGCAAGAAATCGCATTGCGCATCATGATCCAGTTTATGGTGAGCGTTTGGATCAAGCATTTGAAGCGGTAAAATTTTTTAGAAAGTTTATGAATAGATCAAAGTTAGACAATACGACCGACTTTCAAGAATTCACCGAAATTCAGTTTCACCGCCTTTACATAGACTATATTGCATTCAAAAGAGTTTGGAAACTACTTGAGGACTAAAATATTTCAGTAAAGTGGATCTTGCACCCCACCCCCCTTCCGTCTATACGCCCCGAGTGGATTTCCAAAACCCACAGAATCATTGAAACGCCGTGTGCCCTCTTTGCTGACGCTATGATGGGGGTCCTCCGGCAGATAAAAGGATAGCGTCATGTTTAAACTACACGAATTAAGCGACAACCCCGGTGCAACCAAATCCAAAAAGCGCAAAGCGCGTGGCCCCGGTTCGGGCAAGGGTAAAATGGCTGGCCGTGGTATCAAAGGCCAGAAATCCCGCTCGGGCGTGGCGATTAAAGGTTTTGAAGGCGGTCAGATGCCTTTGTATCAACGCCTGCCTAAACGCGGCTTTAACATGCGTAACCCCAAGCACCACGCGGTTGTGAACATCTCGATCCTGCAAAAATTCATTGATGCAGGCAAGATTGATGCGACTAAACCGATCACCGAACAGGTGTTGCTGGAATCGGGCCTTGTGCGCCGTATTCTGGATGGTGTGCGTTTGCTGGCCAAAGGCGAGATCACCTCGAAAATCGACATCTCGGTAACCGGTGCATCTAAAGGCGCGGTCGAGGCTGTTGAAAAAGCAGGCGGCAAGGTGACGCTTCCGGCATAAATTGCCGAATTGCGGTTTTCAAACCTTGCGGCTGTTGGGCGCAGGCCTTACATTCAGCAAAGGTTAATTTTGCGCCGCCAAAGCCAATAACCGGCTTTTGGCGGCGTATTACTATAAGGGGCCTAAAATGGCATCTGCAGCAGAACAAATGGCAGCCAATATGAGCTGGGGCGCGCTGGGTAAATCCGGCGATCTGCGCTCTCGTATCTTTTTTGCGCTGGGTCTTTTGATGGTTTATCGCGTCGGCACCTATATTCCGGTGCCGGGCATTGACCCGGTGGCGCTGGCCGCTTTTTTTGAAGATCAGGCAGGCGGCATTGGTGGCATACTCGATATGTTCACCGGCGGCGCGCTTAGTCGTTTGGCGATTTTTACGCTGGGGATTATGCCCTATATTTCGGCCTCGATCATCATTCAGTTGATGACCTCTATGGTGCCTTCGCTTGAAGCGCTGAAAAAAGAGGGCGAGCAGGGCCGCAAGAAAATCAACCAATATACCCGTTATGGCACATTCTTTCTGGCGCTGGCACAATCTTATGCAATCGCTGTCGGGCTTGAAAGTCAGGGGCTTGCCTCTGATCCGGGGCTGTTTTTCCGCGCTTCGGCCATGATTACGCTGGTCGGTGGCACCATGTTCCTGATGTGGCTGGGTGAACAGATCACCGCGCGCGGCATTGGTAACGGTATTTCCCTGATCATTTTTGTAGGCATTATTGCCGGCCTTCCCGGCGCGATTGCCCAGTTCTTTGCCGCTGGGCGTACCGGTTCGCTTTCTACACCGATCATCCTGTTTATGCCGGTCATGGTGTTGGCTGTGGTTGCTTTTGTGGTGTTTGTCGAACGGGCCTTGCGAAAGGTCCATATCCAATATCCCAAACGGCAGGTTGGCATGAAAATGTATGGTGGCGAAAGCAGCCATTTGCCAATGAAGCTTAACCCGTCAGGGGTTATTCCGGCGATCTTTGCATCCTCAATTCTGCTATTGCCGACCACCATCACTACGTTTTCCAGCGATGGCGGCACCGGATTTCTGGCAACGATTGCGGCCTATATGGGCCGTGGACAGCCGCTTTATATGCTTACATCCGCAGCGTTTGTGATTTTCTTTGCCTATTTCTATACCCATAACGTGGCGTTCAAAACCGATGATGTGGCCGATAACCTCAAGAAACAGGGCGGCTTTGTCCCCGGTATTCGCCCGGGTGCGAAAACTGCGGCCTATCTTGATTATGTGATGAACCGCCTGTTGGTGGTGGGTTCGCTTTATCTGGCGGCGGTGGTTATTCTGCCGGAATTCCTGCAAGCTAACGGCGCAATTTCCTTTGCCTTTAGCGGCACGTCAATTTTGATTGTAGTTTCGGTAACGATGGATACAATCAATCAGGTTCAGTCCCATATGTTGGCGCACCAGTATGAAGGCCTGATTGAAAAATCGAAAATGCGGGGTAAGAACCGCTCCAAGGCAAGGAATGCACGCCGATGAACATTATTCTGCTTGGGCCACCGGGGGCCGGTAAAGGAACACAGGCCCACCGTTTGGTGGCCGGGCAGGGAATGACACAATTATCAACCGGCGACATGCTGCGCGCTGCGCGCACATCCGGCACTGAAATGGGCAAACAGGTTGCCGATGTGATGGATCGCGGAGATCTGGTTACCGATGAAATCGTGATCGGGTTGATTGCCGAACAGCTGGATAGCGACGCCTCCGGCGGCTTTATTTTTGATGGCTTCCCCCGGACGCTGGCACAGGCCGATGCATTGGCTGAATTGCTTGATGCAAAAGGCCAGACGTTAGATGCCGTGATCGAAATGAAGGTTGATGATAACGCCTTGGTGGCCCGCATTTCCGGCCGCTATTCTTGCGGCGAATGCGGTGCGGTTTATCACGACACCACTAAAATACCGGCGGTTGAAAACACCTGCGATAATTGCGGCGCAGTAGATAAATTCAAACGCCGCGCTGACGATAACGAAGAATCGCTGCGCACCCGGTTGATGGCATATTACAAAGATACCTCACCGTTGATTGGCTATTATTACGCCAAAGGCCAGCTGAAACGGGTTAACGGGCTGGGCGAAATTGATCAGGTTGCAACCCGTATTTCCGCCGCGCTTGGCCTCTGAATATCTGGTTAAATTCGCGCTTGACGCGCAAGGCTTTCCGCCTATAATCCGCGCTCTCTTGATTGAGAGCCGTTTATTTTCCGAATCAATCGGTTTTATGAAAATTCGGCCCTGTAAGGGTAAGACACATCGTTGCTAACGATGTGTTTTTGTTGTGAAAAAAGGTTCCGGTGTTACGGATCCGCAATTGAAAATGGAGAGCCAATTTGGCACGTATTGCTGGGGTAAACATACCCACACATAAACAGGTGCAAATCGCCCTGACCTATATTCACGGGATCGGCCGTGAATCCGCCATAAAAATCTGCGAAGGCACCGGTATTGAAGTCACCCGTCGCGTTAACGAATTGTCAGATGCCGAGGTTCTGAAAATCCGTGAATTTATCGACGCAAACCTGATGGTCGAGGGCGATCTGCGCCGCGACACCCAGATGAACGTCAAACGCTTGATGGATCTTGGTTGCTATCGCGGCATTCGCCATCGTCGCAAGCTTCCGGTTCGTGGTCAGCGCACGCATACCAATGCGCGCACCCGTAAAGGCAAGGCGAAAGCCATTGCCGGCAAAAAGAAATAGGGGGCTGAATTAATGGCACGTGAAAAAATCCGCGCAAAACGCAAAGTCAAAAAGAATATTTCTTCGGGCATTGCGCATATCAATTCCAGCTTTAACAACACAAAAATCCTGATTTCAGACGCACAGGGCAACGCGATTGCCTGGTCTTCGGCTGGCACCATGGGTTTCAAAGGCTCGCGTAAATCGACCCCCTATGCAGCACAAATGGCTGCCGAGGATGTGGCGAGCAAAGCACAGGAACATGGCATGAAAACCCTTGAGGTTCAGGTGCAAGGTCCAGGTTCGGGGCGCGAATCCGCGTTGCGGGCATTGGCTGCGGCTGGCTTGGTTGTCACATCTATTCGTGACGTAACGCCTATGCCCCATAACGGTTGTCGCCCCCCAAAGCGTCGTCGCGTATAATCATTACATTTTGGCGCGCATCAATTACGTTGCGCGCTTAATACCCCTCGGGCGTTCGCACCCATCCGGATCGGTTGCGAACTAGTATGGAGGCCAGATATGATCCACAAGAATTGGCAAGAACTCATCCGTCCTAACGGACTGGAGATCAAACCGGGCACAGACCCGCTTCGCACCGCGACGGCCACTGCCGAACCGCTGGAGCGTGGCTTTGGTCTGACGCTCGGCAACGCGCTTCGTCGTGTTTTGCTTAGCTCGCTGCAAGGTGCCGCGATTACTTCGGTGCAAATCGACAATGTGCTGCACGAATTTTCATCGGTTGTCGGTGTGCGCGAAGACGTGACTGATATTGTGCTGAACCTTAAAGGCGTGGCCATCAACATGGAGGTCGAGGGACCAAAACGTGTGGCCATCAATGCCAAAGGCCCCGGTGTGGTTACCGCTGGTGACATTGCCGAAACCAACGGCATTGAAATTCTGAACAAAGAACACGTGATCTGTCATCTTGATGATGGCGCCTCGGTCTTTATGGAACTGACGGTTGAAACCGGCAAAGGTTACGTTGCCGCTGATAAAAACCGGCCCGAAGACGCGCCAATCGGGTTGATTTCCGTTGATGCGTTGTTTTCGCCGGTTAAAAAGGTGTCTTACAAGGTTGAGCCAACCCGCGAGGGCCATGTGCTTGATTATGACAAGTTGACCTTGAATGTCGAAACCGATGGTTCGATCAGCCCCGAAGACGCAATCGCCTTTGCGGCGCGGATTTTGCAAGACCAGCTTTCGGTATTTGTGAACTTTGACGAACCCGAAGCCGCAGGGCGCGCCGATGAAGAAGACGAGCTGGAATTCAACCCGTTGCTGCTTAAGAAAGTGGATGAGCTTGAATTGTCTGTGCGTTCGGCAAATTGCCTGAAAAACGACAATATCGTCTATATCGGTGATCTGATCCAGAAAACCGAAGCCGAAATGCTGCGCACACCAAACTTTGGCCGCAAGTCTTTGAATGAAATCAAAGAAGTGCTGACCACAATGGGCTTGCATCTGGGTATGGATATTATTGATTGGCCACCCGACAATATCGAAGAACTGGCCAAGAAATACGAAGACCACTTCTAGAATAACGGGCGGGGTTAAACCCGCCCTAAAATGCCCGGAATATCGGGGAAATCATGGGCAATACCGCCCCAAGGAGAGTGGCCCACGCATGGGCTGCCAGACAAAGTATAAACCTGAAGTTAGGATAGAAAATGCGTCACGGAAACGGATACCGGAAATTAAACCGCACCCACGAACACCGCAAAGCCATGTTCGCCAATATGGCTTGTTCATTGATTGAACACGAACAAATCAAAACCACCCTGCCCAAAGCCAAAGAGATGAAACGCATCATCGACAAGCTGATTACGCTGGGTAAAAAAGGCGACCTGCACGCGCGCCGCACCGCGCAATCAAAAATGCGCCAGGAAGCTGCCGTCAAAAAATTGTTTGACGTGATCGGCCCGCGCTACAAAGACCGCACCGGCGGTTATGCCCGTGTGCTGAAGGCCGGTTTCCGGTTTGGCGATATGGCACCAATGGCAATCATTGAATTGGTTGACCGCGATGTTGATGCCAAAGGCAAAGGCGACAAGGAACGTGTTGCGCTTGAAGAAGCATCCGCCGAGGATTGATTTCAATATCGGTGCGTGGAGAACCACGCACCCTACGGAACCCCGGGTCAATCCCGGGGTTTTTGCGTTTTAGGGGGTAGATTTGACAATTTTTGACATAGTTCTGATTGCAATCGCCGCCGCGCTGGCGGGGCTTTCGATGTTGCCGCGCATTCGCCTGAATCGCTTTTGGGGGGCAACGGTTACGCCGCTGGCCTCGATCATCGGTAGTGGTTTTCTGGTGATCGCCCCGCTTTTGGCTGCGGTGGCCGGTTCTTATGCTTTGGCGGCCATGCTTTTGATTGTGCTGCTGGCCTATGGCATTGGCCATTTGATCCGATACAATATCCGCTTTGCCGAACCTTTTGGTTCCAGGGCGGGCGGCCCGCGCGGGTTGGGCTTTTTTAATCTGCTTTCCAACAGCGCGCTTAGCATCGCTTATGTGATTTCTGTGGCATTTTACATCCGGCTTCTGGCGTCTTTTGCCCTGTCGATGACCCCGATAAACAACGGAATTTACGAAGATATTCTGGCCACCGCTATTCTTTTGACCATCGCCATTATTGGCTATGCGCGCGGCCTTCGCGGCTTGGAAATGGTTGAAACCATTTCGGTTTCGATCAAGCTGTCGATCATTGTTGCCCTGCTTGTCGGCCTGTTCTGGCATAATTTTGGCACCGGCATCTGGTGGGCTGATCTGGTGGCTGACGAGGCCGATACAATAACCCGTTTGCGCATGTTGGCTGGCATGTTGCTGGTGGTGCAAGGGTTTGAAACCTCGCGTTATATGGGGGCGCAATACCCCGCTGATCTGCGCCGCAAAAGCATGCATTGGGCGCAGATTTCCAGCGCGCTGATCTATCTGGCCTTTGTGGCGCTGGTAATTCCGGTTTTGGCAGATATGCCCGCTGGCAAGCCTGATGAAACCGCAATTATCGGCATTACCGGTCAGGTGGCGGTGGTGCTGCCGTTTTTGCTGGTGCTGGCCGCATTGATGAGCCAGCTTTCGGCGGGCATTGCCGATACGGTCGGGGCAGGCGGGCTGGTGGTCGAAGAATCCGGCGGGCGGATTATTGAACGCCAGGCCTATCCGGTGCTGGTTGCATTTTCGATATTGCTGATCTGGATGTTTGATATTTTTGAGGTGATCAGCATCGCCTCGCGCACCTTTGCGTTTTACTATATGATGCAATCGATCATTGCGCTTTTGGTGGCGCGGCAAAACCGGCATTATGGCCAGATGGCCTTTGCGCTGGGTTTGACGGTGCTGCTGGGGCTGGTCGTGATTTTTGCAATTCCGGTGGAATAGATGACTGATCTTTTTGATACAGGGGCCGCTGCCCCAGATAATGCGCCGCGCCCCTTGGCGGACCGTTTGCGCCCGCAAAAATTGCTGGATGTCATCGGGCAGGATCATATCATCGGGCCGGATGCGCCTTTGGGGCAAATGCTGCTGCACGGCAATCTTTCTTCCTTGATATTCTGGGGACCGCCCGGGGTGGGCAAAACCACCATCGCGCGGTTGCTGGCCGATGAGGTTGATCTGGCATTTGTGCAGATCAGCGCGATATTTTCCGGCATTGCCGATTTGCGCAAAGTATTCGAGGCTGCAAAATTGCGCCGTCAAAACGGCAAGGGCACGTTGTTATTTGTTGATGAAATCCACCGTTTTAATAAAGCCCAGCAAGATGCGTTTCTCCCTTACGTTGAAGATGGGACCTTAATCCTAATTGGCGCTACCACAGAAAACCCTTCTTTTAGTTTAAATAGTGCGCTTTTATCCAGACTGAATATCTTAACTTTAAAATCTTTAACCGATGAAGAACTGCTTAAAATTATCGCTAGATATGAAAGCATCAAATCCCCCTTACCTATTGAAGCTGAGGAGAAAAAAAAGCTAACTTTTATGTGCCAAGGCGATGCTAGATACCTTCTTAATTTACTAGAAAATTTGGAAAAAATGGGATCTTATGATCAAAAAACAATAGAAGCCTTACTTTCCAAAAAAAGAGCTCTTTATGATCGACAGGGAGAATACCACTATAATTTAATCTCCTCTTTGCACAAATCTATCCGTGGCTCTGATCCTGATACGGCTCTTTACTGGTTTGCAAGAATGTTGGAGGGTGGTGAAGACCCTTTATATCTAGGCAGAAGATTAATGCGTATCGCCGCTGAAGACATTGGTCTTGCAGACCCGGAGGCTTTAAAACTAGCCATTGCTGCCATCCATAGTTTTGAAAAAGTTGGTCTACCTGAGGGAGAGCTTTTTTTAGCAGAAGTTGTGGTCTACTTAGCCTTGGCTCCCAAAAGTAATAGTTTATATGTAGCCTACGGCAAAGCCAAAGAACTAGCCTCTAAAACAGGCAATCTGCCACCGCCTATGCATATCACCAATGCCCCTAATAAAGTCATGGCTAAAATGGGCTATGGCAAAGGCTATATTTATGATCATGACACCAAAGAAAGCTTCAGTGGACAAAACTATTTCCCTCCGGAGCTTCCAAGAAAAAAGTTTTATCATCCAATAGAACGTGGTTTTGAAAGAGATCTAAAAAAAAGAATTGAGTACTTTACAAAGCTAAGAGAGCAAAAAGAGCTTAAATAATTTCCCCTTGCAAAGATAATGTATACTCTTTCAAAATAACATTTTTACCTGATAATTTTAGGGCCTTTTCGATAAGATTGACAAGACCTGTACAACAAGGAACTTCCATTTTAACCATGGTAATTGATTTGATGCTGTTTTCTTTAAAAATAGAAGCCATCTTAGAAACATACATATCTAAAGTTTGATCTAATTTCGGACAAAAGATCAAAAGCACCTTATCTTTTAAAAAGCGCTGATGAAAAGAACCAAAACTAAAAGCAGAGCAATCAGCTGCAATTAATAGATCAGCATCTTGAAAAAAGGGCGCCATTGGATTGACTAAAGAGAGTTGCACTGGCCACTGTCTAAGCTCTGATTGGATATTTCCACTATGCCTCCCCACTATTGATTTTTCTCTTTTAAATTCCATCGGTTTTGAGCCGGGGCAAGCACAAGGGACCGGCTCTTTAATCTCTTTTTCTATGAATTTGATAGCATCAACGGGACATTTACCAATACATTTGCCAGCGCCATCACACATCAGTTCATTCACCGGATGGGCTTTGCCATCGATCATTTTGATAACACCCATGGGGCAAACTGAAGCACATTTAGCACAACCTATGCATTTATTTTGGTCAATTTCTATTACTTTTCTTTTCATTTTTTAGCCCCATTTTTTTCTAAATCATTTAATAAGGTTTCTATAGTTATAGTTTCAAACTTCTCAATTACCACATTTTCAATGTATGCAAGCCTTTTTCTTAAAACGCAGGATCCTTTATTTAAACAAGGTTTTTTCTGAAAAAGACAATGAGAGATTTTTATTTGCCCTTGAAAAAGCTCCAAAATGGAGATTAAGTTCAACTCTTTTGGCTTTTTTGCAAGTTGAACTCCACCTAAAGCTCCCTCTTTAGCAAACAAAAAGTTAGCTTTAATAAGCTTTTGTAAAATTTTTCTGACAAAAAAAAGAGGGACTTTCTCTTTTTTCGCAATCTGTTTAGAAGATAACCACTCATTTTTATCTGCTGCTATTTGCATTAAAGCTCTAATAGCATAATCACTCTCTTTGTTTAAAAGCTGCATCTATAACCTTTCTTTAACTGAGACTAGTTTAGTGTTAGTTGATTAGAAAGCAAGACTGTTTTTTTTATTATTTAAAAAAAACGTTATTTTATCTTACTGATTGAGATTGTTTCGAATCTGGGAAAAGAACCTTTTTTTCTTCTACCAAAGAAAAATATTTAGGTTTTGCCTCTGGTCCACTTGCTTGCTGCTTATTTTGAAAAATACCATCTTTGTTAATAAAAACCTTAAGCTCTCCTTTTTCAGAAAGCACCATCATACCACTATGTTCACCACCATGGATCAAAACACCTTCATTACCCACATTACCAGAGACGATCAAATGCGGTACTTCTTGCATAACACCTAAAGCTGCAATCGGCTCTGAGCGATTGCCAAACAAAGCAAAACACGGATTTTCCCCACCGCGTACAATAGTAGAAGCAAGCCCTTCATGGTTAGCAAGGCCAAATCCCCCAGAACCATCATTTAAAATAG